>JASLFY010000315.1 GCA_030150425.1 Yimella sp.
ATGATGGGTTCGGGAATCAGCCGGTTGGACCGGCGCGCGGCCGCTTAGGCTGGGGTCGTACGCGTCCGAAAGGTTTGTCCGATGCGCAGCGCACCGCTCGCCCTTCTCGCCCTGACCGTCCCCACGCTGCTGCTCGCCGGTTGCAGCGGATCGTCCGACGACGCCGCGACGACTTCGCCCCCCGCAACGGCCGGGTCGACCACCGCCGCGACGTCGGTCGCGCCGTCCGACACCTCCGCCGGTTCCGGGACCTCGTCCGGGTCGGCGATGTCCGGCTCCGCGGCCTCCGGGGCGTCGACGTCCTCCGGCGCCTCGTACAACCCCTCGGCCACGACCGTCCCGAAGCCGACCTCGACCAGCACCCCCAGCTCGGTCGCGGGGGTCGCGGGCAAGGGCTGCGTGCCGACCAAGGTGTCGGTCCCTGCGGTCGGGATCGTCGAGCCGATCACCGCGATGGGTGTCAACGCACAGGGCCAGATCTACCCGCCCGCCCACACCACGATGTGGTACGACAAGTCGCCCCAGCCCGGCAGCAACGGGGTGTCGGTGATCGCCGGCCACGTCGAGTACGACGGCCCGGACGACTTCTACAACCTCGACCGCGTCCCGGTCGGCTCGCCGGTCACCGTGAACTGCAGCAACGGACGGGTGTTGAAGTGGACGGTCAGCCACAAGGAGTCGGTGTTGAAGACGAAGCTGCAGACCGACCAGCGGGTCTGGGGTGGATCGGCGACCCCGGTGGTCGCGCTGATCACCTGCGACCGCAACTCGAAGGTCGTCGCGGGTCACCACCTCCACAACTACGTGGTGTGGGTGCGGCCGGCCTGAGCCTCAGCCGGTGATCGACTCCAGCCACTGGCGCGCGTCGGCGAAGGCGTCGTCGCCCGCCGAGGGCAACACCGAGGCGGGCTGCCGGTCGGCGCGCGGGTAGGAACCGAAGAAACGCACCCGCGCCGCGACCCGGTGCAGCGACATCAGTGCCTCGGCCACCCGCGCCTCGCGGACGTGACCCTCGAAGTCGATCGAGAAGCAGTAGTCGCCCATCGCGTGGCCGGTCGGGCGCGACTCCAGGCGGGTCATGTTGATGCTGCGCGCCGCGAACTGCTCGAGCAGCGCCAGCAGACCACCGGCGTGGTCGTCGTGCTGGAACAGCATGATCGTGGTCTTGTCGGCGCCGGTCGGCTCCGGCAGCGGCCCGGCCGCCGACACCAGGACGAAGCGGGTCACCGCGCCGGCGTTGTCGCCGATGTCCTCGGCCAGCACCTCCAGGCCGAAGGTCCGCGCGGCCATCGGCGCGCACACCGCCGCCTGGTACGGCACCTGCGCGCCCTCGCCCAGCGCCTCCGCCGCGGCGGCCGTCGACAGGGTGGGGACGTACGCCGCCTGCGGGGCGTTCGCCGCCATCCACCCGCGCACCTGCGGCCAGGCATGGGAGTGGGAGCCGACCGCGGTGATGTCGGCGAGCGCCGTCCCGGGCCGGGCGGCGAGCACGAAGGTGATCGGCACCAGCACCTCGGCGCGGATGAACAGGTCGTCGCGCGCGTTCAGCGCGTCGAGGGTGGCCGAGACGCCGCCCTCCACCGAGTTCTCGATCGGCACCATCCCGAGCTCGACCTCGCCCGACAGCACCGCGTCGAGCACCGCCGGGACGGTCGCGTACGGCGTCGACGTCGCCAATTCGCCTGCGGCGCCGACCGATTCGAGGTACGACGCGAGCGCCGCCTGGGTGAACGTGCCGCGGGGGCCGAAGTAGCCGTACGTCATGCGCTCATCCAAACACCGGCGACCATCACGCGTCCTCCCTGTCCGAACGCGCGGCGGCGAGCGCCTGCCGCTCCTCGGGGGTGAGGGTGATCTCGCTGCGGCCACCGATGACGCCTTTGGCGTACGTCCGCGACTCGCCGCGGGCGTGGATCGAACTGATCACCAGTCCGTCGCCGGAGTCGTCGACGATCGCCGCGGAGAACGAGAGCCGGCCGCCCATGTCGCCGAACGCGTCGTAGCGGACCACCGACACGTGACGCAGCCCCTCGGCGACGTGGCCGTGGACCGCGTCGACCCGCCCGCCGAGTGCGGTGAGGCGCTGGTCGAGGGCGGAGATCCGGTCGTGTTCGCTGCGGACGACGGCGGCGACGTCGGGCGCGCGGTCGGGGGCGGTGTCGCCCCACAGCACCGCGAAGTTGCGTTGCACGACCCGCAGCCGCAGCAGCGCCACCACGGCCACCGCGAGGGCGATCAGGGCGACGGCGAAGGCGAGCAGGGTCACGGTCGCAGGGTAACGGCCCGTACGCTGACACGCGCCATGGACTTCGCACTCGCCGCCACCGTTTTCACCACGATCTTCCTGCTCGAACTGCCGGACAAGACCTTCATCGCGACGCTGGTGCTGGCCACCCGCTACCGCCCGCTGCTGGTCTGGATCGGGGTGAGCGCGGCGTTCCTGGTGCAGACCGTCGTCGCGGTCGCCGCCGGTGGACTCATCTCGCGGTTGCCGGAGAAGCCGGTGCAGGCGGTGGTGCTGGTGCTCTTCCTGGTCGCCGGCTTCCTGCTGATCAAGGGCGCCTCCCACGCCCGGGAGGAGGAGGCCGAGGCGGAGGAGGAGTTCAGCAACAAGTCGCTGACCGAGGCCCACGGCCTGAAGGTCGTTTCGACCTGCTTCCTGGTGCTCTTCCTCGCCGAGTGGGGCGACCTGTCGCAGCTGGCCACCGCCGGTTTCGCCGCCCGGCAGGGCCACCCGGTGTCGGTCGGCATCGGCGCATTCCTGGCCCTGGCGCTGGTGTCCGGACTGGCCGCGCTGCTCGGCCGGGCGCTGCTCACCCGGATCCCGCTCGCTACCATCCGCCGCGTCGCCGGCGCGATCTGCATCGTGCTCGCCCTGGTGATGGTGCTGCAGTTGGCCGGGGTCGAGCTGCCGGGTTGGCTGCCGGTCTGATCAGTCGGACAAGGTCCGGCGACGCTGGGTGATCACCCGGACGAGGTCGCGCTCGCGTCGCGCGTCGAATCCGATCGCGCCGGCACGAAGGTCATCGACCACGGTCGTGGTGGCGCGCAGCACCTCGTCGATCGTCCGGATCGCTGCTCGCTCCGGCAGCCCGATCACGGCGGCATGGGCGAGGAATCGCTTGCGCGACAACCCCTCCCGTCGACCGCCGACCGACAGCGCAACGGTGCTGTCGCCGTACGCGACGGTCGAAGGTATGTCGTAGACCGGCGCGACCCGCCACTCCGCGCCGCTGCGAAGCACCGAGACATTCTGGGCGTGCAGATCCCCG
>JASLFY010000328.1 GCA_030150425.1 Yimella sp.
GTCCCGGCGACCGTACCGATTACCCAGGGGTATCGGTAAACCGCCGCGGTCAGGTCGATCCGGGCGACGTAGGCTGGAAGGCATGGCACGACGCGAGACCGAGCAGGACGTCCCGTCGGCGACCAATCTGCCGGCCGCCCCGAAGGACGACCGTGACACCCGGGTCCGCAACTACCTCATCTCGATGGGGCTGCGCACGGTCTGTTTCGTGCTCGCGGTCGTGTTGTGGGGGCCGCTGCGCTGGGCTTCGGTGGTCTGCATGGTCGCCGCCGTTTTCCTGCCGTACTTCGCCGTGGTGCTGGCGAACGCCACGAACCAGCGCCGGATCGACGTGCTCGGTTCCGTACGACCCACCGATCCGGTCGAACAGGTCGAACGCCGTCGTGACGACCGCTGAACCCGCCCGCTGCAGCGCCCGCGGCTGCACCCGCTCCGCGACCTGGGCGCTGCACTGGCGCAACCCGCGGATCCACTCCGCCGACCGGCGCAAGACCTGGCTGGCGTGCGACGACCACCGGGTGACGTTGGAGGAGTTCCTGTCGCTGCGGGGCTTCCCGCTGCAGGTCGAGGAGTTCTCCGGCTGATCAGGCGGGTGCGCTGCTCACGGGGCCGGTCCTGGCAGCCGATGCACGCCCGCGCCGCCTGACGCGCACGGTACGAAACTGTGCGCACTGTCTAAGGTGCGCACCATTTCACAGGCTGCGCGTCACGCGATCGCGTCTCCAATGGCGGATTGGTGTTGCCCTGACAACAGCGATCCGCCATCGGAAGCGGTCTCACCCACCGATGGCCGACATCGGCCGGTCCGGCTGGCGGAACTGCGGGGTGCCGATGCCGTGGCCCGGAGTCTTCGCCCAGAGGTTCGCCCGGATCAGGTCGACCAACTCGGCGTCGGAAGCCCCAGCCCGCAACGGCGTACGCAGGTCGTTCTCGTCGCGCGCGAACAGGCAGTTGCGGACCTGACCGTCCGCGGTCAGGCGGACGCGGTCGCAGGCGCCGCAGAAGGGCGCGGTGACGCTGGCGATGACCCCGACGGTGGCCGGTCCCCCGTCGACGGTGAACAGCTCGGCCGGTGCCGAACCACGGTCGCCGACCGGGGCGAGCCGGAACCGGCGTTCCAGCGAGATGAGGATGTCGGTGCGGCTCATCATGGTGCTGCGGTCCCAGGTGTGGCCGGCGTCCAGCGGCATCTGCTCGATGAACCGCAACTGGTAGCCGCGGTCGAGGCACCACTGCAGCAGCTGGGCCGGGTCCTCGCCGGCCGTTGCGACGGCGTTCACCTTCACCGGGGTGAGGCCCGCGTCGGCAGCCGCTTTGAGGCCGTGCTCCACGTCGGCGAAGCGGTCGCGGCGGGTGAGTTGCGCGAACCGCTCCGGGGACGCGGTGTCGAGCGAGACGTTGATCCGTTCCAGTCCGGCCGCGGCGAGCGGTGCGGCCAGCCGGTCGAGACCGATCCCATTGGTGGTCAACGCCATTCGCGGCGCGTTCGGGAGCTCGCCCACCCGGCGTACGACGTCGACCAGGCCGCGGCGCAGCAGCGGCTCTCCCCCGGTGAAACGCACCGTGCGCACCCCGAGCCCGACGAACAACCCGACCAGCCGGACCAGTTCGTCGTCGGTCAGTAGTTCCGGCTTGGCCATCCACGACAGACCCTCGGCCGGCATGCAGTAGGTGCACCGCAGATTGCACCGGTCGGTCACCGACACCCGCAGGTCCGTCGCGACACGACCGAAGGTGTCGACGAGGGGGCCGGAGGCGGGGTGGGACATGGTCTCCATGTTAGGCGCGACTATCGTGACGGGGTGTTTCGCCTCCTGCTCACCCGACGTTGGGCGGCGTGGCTCGTGGCGACGCTCGTCGTGGCTGCGACCTGCGTTTTCCTCGGCCGTTGGCAGTACCACCGCTACCAGTCCAAGTCCTCCGCCGAACATCACCTCGAGGCGAACTACAACGGCACTCCGGTGCCGCTGCGCAGCGCGCTGCCGACCTCCGGCACCACGCCGGGCGAGGACCTGCAGTGGCGCCAGGTCACGGTCACCGGAACCTACGACGCCGCCCACCTCGTGCTGGCCCGCAACCGGCCGCTCGACGGGACGTACGGCTACGAGGTGATCGTGCCGCTGGTCTATCCGGGCGGAACGGTGTTCGTCGACCGCGGCTGGATCGAGAACGGTCGTACGGCGGTCGCCCCGGACTCCGTGCCGGCGACGCCGACCGGCAAGGTCACGGTGATCGGTTGGATCAAGGCCGGCGAGCCGAACCTCGATCGAGCCCCTGTACGCGGCCAGATCGCCTCGATCAACCTGCCCGAACTGCGCACGATGACCGCCCAGCCGCACGCCGATTCGGCCTACCTGCTGATGCGCCACGAGCAGGCGCCGAACCTGCCGAAGACCTCCCCCGCGCAGCTGCCCAAGCCGGACCCGGGCGGCTACGCCTGGATCAACTTCAGCTACGCCTACCAGTGGTGGTTCGGTGCGCTGGCCATCCCGGCGTTCTTCCTCGTGCGGCTGCGCCGTCAGCACCTCGAGGACACCGGCCGGGCCAAGCCTAAGCAGAAGAAGGTCCGGATCTGGGACGAGGAGGACGAGTGAGTCAGCTGGTCTCGACCGGCCGGGATTCGTCCGCGTCGTCCGCGAACTGGGTCCGGTAGAGGTCGGCGTACAACCCGCCGACGGCGAGCAGTTCGCGGTGGGTGCCGCGCTGCACGATCGTTCCCCCTTCGACGACCAGGATCTGGTCGGCGCCTCGTACGGTCGACAGGCGGTGCGCGATGACGATCGCGGTGCGGCCCTCGAGCGCACGGTCCAGCGCCTGCTGGACGAGGACCTCGCTCTCGCTGTCGAGGTGGGCGGTCGCTTCGTCGAGGATGACCACGGACGGCGCCTTCAGCAGCAACCGGGCGATGGCCAATCGCTGCTTCTCGCCGCCGGAGAGCCGGTGGCCGCGGTCGCCGACGACGGTGTCGAGTCCGTGCGGCAGCCGCTGCACCAGCGCCCAAACGTTCGCGTCGCGCAGCGCGCTCTCCAGTTGCGCGTCAGTCGCGTCCGGGCGGGCGTAGAGCAGGTTGGCGCGGATCGTGTCGTGGAACATGTGCGCCTCCTGGGTCACGACGCCTACCCTCTCGCGCAGTGAGGCGAAGGACGCCTCGCGTACGTCGACCCCGCCGATCCGCACGGTGCCGACCGTGGGGTCGTACAACCGGGAGATGAGCCCGGTGACCGTGGTCTTGCCAGCGCCGGACGGGCCGACGAGAGCCACGATGTGGCCGGGCTCGATGTCGAAGTCGACGTCGTGCAGCACCGGTGCGCCGTCGCCCTTGTCGACCGTCGTGGCCTCCAGGCTCTCCAGCGACACCTGGTCGGCGGTCGGGTAGCTGAACCCGACGCCGTCGGCCTGCACCGACAGCGGACCGGCGGGCAACGCGCGCGGGTGGGCACTCTCGGCCACCAGCGGCGGCAGGTCGAGCACCTCGAAGACCCGCTCGAAGGAGACGAGGGCGGTCATCACGTCGACGCGGACGTTCGACAGCGTGGTCAGCGGTTGGTAGAGCCGGCCGAGCAGGGCGGCGAGGGCCAGCAGAGTCCCGATCGTCAGCTCGCCGTGGATTGCCATCACCCCGCCGACGCCGTAGACCAACGCGGTCGCCAGGGACGCCAGCAGAGTCAGCGCCACCAGGAAGATCGCCCGCTGCACCGCGATCGACACCCCGAGGTCGCGCACCTTCCCGGCGCGCTCGGCGTACTCCGCGTCCTCCTGCTCCGGACGCCCGAACAGCTTCACCAGCAGGGCGCCGGCGACGTTGAACCGCTCGGTCATCCGGGCGCCCAGGTCGGCGTTCTGCACCATCTGTCCGCGGGACAGGCCGGCCAGCTTGCGGCCCATCAGCCGGGTCGGGACGAGGAAGAAGGGCACCAGGACCAGCGCGCCCAGGGTGAGCTGCCAGGACAGGGTCGCCATCGCCACCAGGATCACCGCCAAAGAGACGACGTTGGAGACGACGTTCGACATGACCGACGTGAACGCCTGCTGGGCGCCGATGACGTCGGAGTTGAGGCGGGTCACCAGGGCGCCGGTCTGGGCGCGGGTGAAGAAGGCGATCGGCTGGCGCAGCACGTGGGAGAACACCTCGCGCCGCAGGTCGAAGATGAGCCCTTCACCCAGGGAGGCGGACAGCCAGCGTTCGACCACGCTGAGTGCGGCGTCGACGATCGCCACGATCGCGGCCGCGAAGCCCAGCTTCACCGCCAGCGGGGTGTCGTGCTGGGCCACGCCCTTGTCGACGATCTCCTTGAGGATCAACGGAGTTGCGATGACCAGCAGGGCGTCGAGAGTGACCAGGACGAGGAAGACGACGATCTGCCGGCGGTACGGGCCGGCGTACGACATCACCCGGCGGGCGGTGCCCTCCTTGAGCTTGGTGCCCTTCACCGACGAGTCCTGGGTCAGCGATCGCATCGCCTGCCAGCCGGACATGCTCATCTGCCGTGTTCCCCTTCCTGGAGCTTTCGTGGAGCCCGGAACAGCAACGCCCGTCGGCCGGTATCTATGCCCTTGGGTGCCGTCAGGCGAGGGTGACGAGGTCGAGGTAGTCCGGACCCCAGAGGTCCTCGATGCCGTCCGGCAGCAGCAGGATCCGCTCCGGATCGAGCGCCTGCACCGCGCCCTCGTCGTGGGTCACGAGAACGACCGCACCTTCGTACGCCGCCAGAGCGCCGAGGATCTCCTCGCGGGACGCGGGGTCGAGGTTGTTGGTCGGTTCGTCGAGCAGCAGCACGTTCGCCGCCGACACGACGAGCATCGCCAGCGACAGGCGGGTCTTCTCGCCACCGGAGAGCACCCCGGCGGGCTTGTCGACGTCGTCGCCGCTGAACAGGAACGAGCCGAGCACCTTGCGGACCTCGGTCTCCCCCAGGTCCGGGGCGGCGGACTTCATGTTCGCCAGCACCGAACGCTCGACGTCGAGGTTCTCGTGCTCCTGCGCGTAGTAACCCAGCTTCAGACCGTGACCGGGCTGGACCTCGCCCGTGTCGGGCTGGTCGGTTCCGGACAGGATGCGCAGCAGGGTGGTCTTGCCGGCGCCGTTGAGTCCGAGGACGACGACCTTGGAACCCTTGTCGATCGCGAGGTCGACGTCGGTGAAGATCTCCAGGGAGCCGTACGACCGGGACAGGCCCTCGGCGCGCAGCGGGGTCTTGCCGCACGGCGCCGGTGTGGGGAAGCGCAGCTTGGCGACGCGGTCGTGCTGGCGCTCGCCCTCCACCCCGGCGAGCAGCTTCTCGGCCCGGCGCGCCATGTTCTGCGCGGCGGTCGCCTTCGTGGCCTTCGCGCGCATCTTGTCGGCCTGCGACAGCAGCGCGGCCGCCTTCTTCTGGGCGTTCTGCAACTCGCGCTTGCGGCGCTTCTCGTCGGTCTCGCGCTGCTGCAGGTAGGCCTTCCATCCCACGTTGTAGAGGTCGAGCTCCGAGCGGTTCGCGTCGAGGTGGAACACCCGGTTCACGACCGTGTCGAGCATGTCGACGTCGTGGCTGATGATGATCAGCCCGCCCTTGTAACCCTTCAGGTGGTCGCGCAGCCAGAGGATCGAGTCGGCGTCGAGGTGGTTGGTCGGCTCGTCGAGCAGCAGCGTCTCGGCACCGCTGAACAGGATGCGGGCGAGCTCGACGCGGCGCCGCTGGCCACCGGACAGCGTCTTCAGCGGCTGCTCGAGGATGCGCTCCGGCAGTCCGAGGCTGGACGCCATCGAGGCGGCCTCGGACTCGGCCGCGTAGCCGCCCTGGGCGGTGAACTCGGCGTCGAGCCGGGCGTACCGGCGCATGGCCTTCTCCCGCTGCGCGTCGTCCTCGCTGGCCATCGCCTGCTCGGCCGCGCGCAGGTCGCGGATCGTACGGTCCAGACCCCGCGCCGAGAGGATCCGGTCGCGCGCCTTGATCTCGAGGTCGCCGGTGCGGGGGTCCTGCGGCAAGTAGCCGACCTCGCCCGAACTGGTGACCGTGCCGGCGGCCGGAACGCCTTGTCCGGCAAGGACCTTCGTCAGCGTGGTCTTCCCCGCGCCGTTGCGCCCGACGAGGCCGACGCGGTCGCCCGCGGCCACCCGGAAGGTGCCGTTCTCCAGCAACAGCCGGGAGCCGGCGCGCAGTTCGATGCCTTGGGCAGTGATCACAGGGGGTGGCTCCAGGAAGGTGGTGAGGGTGAATCGCGAAGTTCGTGGGGCGGCCACGCGCGCAATGCGACCGCACGCCCGCCCGACTGGATAGTCTACGGGCGATGTTCTGGAGCGACTGTCCCGGTCGCGGTGGATGCGGAGGAAGCCTGTGACGTTCAACGACAATGCGCAGCTCGACACCTCGCAGGTGACCAGCGGCGGTTCCGGCGGCGGCGGTGTCGCGCCGGGCGGAGTGGCCGTTGGCGGTATCGGTGGCCTGATCCTGATGATCATCATGGTGCTGCTCGGTGGCGGTCTGCCCGGTGGTAGCAGCGGCAGCGGGAGCGACTCCTCCGGTGGCAACTGGAACATGAACCCGTCGGCCGTGTCCGGCGGCAGCGGCGCCAGCAGCGGCAGCGACGAGATCTCCCAGCAGATCAGCCAGTGCAAGACCGGCGCCGACGCGAACAAGAACGACGTCTGCCGGATCATCGGCACCGTCAACAGCGTGCAGAGCTTCTGGTCGGGGTACCTCAAGGACCACGGCAAGAGCTACACCCCGGCGACCACGGTGATCTTCAGCGGTTCGACCCAGTCCGGTTGTGGCACGGCCAGTTCCGCGATGGGCCCCTTCTACTGCCCGCTGGACAAGAAGGTCTACATCGACGCCGCGTTCTTCCAGGAACTCACCGACAAGTACGGCGCCGACGGCGGCGCCCTCGCCAAGGAATACGTCCTGGCCCACGAGTACGGCCACCACGTGCAGGACCTCCTCGGGCTGTTGGGCCGCGCCCAGCAGGACCCGCAGGGTGCCAACTCCGGTTCGGTCCGCACCGAACTCCAGGCCGACTGCCTCGGCGGTGTCTGGGTCGCCAACGCGAGCAAGACCACCGACCAAGGCGGCACCGCGTTGCTGAAGCCG
Organism: Yimella sp.; assembly: GCA_030150425.1. Classification (GTDB taxonomy): domain Bacteria; phylum Actinomycetota; class Actinomycetes; order Actinomycetales; family Dermatophilaceae; genus Yimella. The sequence continues at coordinate 7,068 of JASLFY010000328.1, forward strand.
ATCACCGAGGCCGACATCAAGTCGGCGCTGTCCGCCGCGGCGGCCGTCGGTGACGACCGGATCCAGCAGAAGGCGCAGGGCCGCGTGACTCCGGAGTCGTGGACCCACGGCTCGGCCGCAGCCCGTCAGAAGTGGTTCACCACCGGTTACCAGAGCGGCGACATCAACCAGTGCGACACCTTCTCCCCCGCCACGGTCGAATGACCCGGCTCCCCTGACCGAACCCATGACGTACGCGACGCGCGCCGGCACCTGCCGGCGCGCGTCGTGCATCTCACAGCGTCGTACGCCACCGGCCGCTCCCGAGAATGGGACCATGCCTTCTTCGGTCACCCGTACGGGCGGTCCGAAACCCTTGCCGCAGAAGCCGACACGATCACCCGTCACGAAGGACGTGTTTTGACGACACCTCAGGATCCGGAGCCGGAGCAGACTCACGAGCTGCTCGTCGGGCTCGACGAATCGACCATCGACCCACCGACCCCGGCCAAGGCCGGGGTGGACTGGGTCATCTTCGGCGTGACGGCAGCCATCGCCGTCGCGTTCCTCGTCTGGGGCTTCGCCGCCCCGTCCGGCCTCGGGTCCGCCTCCGACAGCGCCCTCGGCTGGATCATGAAGAGCACCGACTGGCTGTTCGTGCTGAGCGCGTCGCTGTTCGTGGTGTTCGCGCTCTGGCTGGCGGCCAGCCGCTACGGCAACATCCCGCTCGGCGGTGACAACGAGGAACCGGAGTTCCGGACGTCGTCGTGGATCGCGATGATGTTCAGCGCCGGCATGGGCATCGGCCTGATGTTCTACGGCGTCGCCGAACCGCTGACCGACTTCGCCTCCCCCGTTCCCGGCAGCAAGGTCCAGCCCGAGACGGCCGAGGCGATGCGTCAGGCGATGGCGACCACGCTGTTCCACTGGTCACTGCACCCGTGGGCGATCTACGCCGTCGTCGGCGTCGCGATCGCGTACGGCACCTTCCGCAAGGGCCGCACCCAGCTGATCTCACAGGCCTTCCGGTCGCTGCTCGGTTCCCGGGTGGAGGGCCCGATCGACAAGGTCATCGACATGCTGGCGATCTTCGCGACGCTGTTCGGGTCGGCCGCCTCGCTCGGTATCGGTTCGTTGCAGATCCAGGCCGGTCTGCACGAGGTCGGCTGGGTCGACAAGATGAGCAAGGTCGGCCTGGTCCTGATGATCAGCCTGCTGACCGTCGCCTTCATCGTCAGTGCGGTCTCCGGGGTGTCGAAGGGCATCCAGTACCTCTCGAACATCAACATGGTGCTGGCTCTCGCGCTGGCCGCGTTCGTGTTCGTCGTCGGCCCGACGGTCTTCATCCTCGACCTGCTGCCGACCACCCTCGGGTCGTACTTCGCCGATTTCGCCACGATGACCTCCCGCACCCAGGCCAGCGGCGACGCGCAATTGCAGAAGTGGCTGTCCACCTGGACCGTCTTCTACTGGGCCTGGTGGATCAGCTGGACCCCGTTCGTCGGCATGTTCATCGCGCGGATCAGCCGCGGCCGTACGATCCGGCAGTTCGTCAGCGGCGTGTTGCTGGTGCCGTCGGTGGTCAGCCTCCTGTGGTTCGCCATCTTCGGTGGCGCGGCCATCCACCAGCAGAGCGAGACCAAGGACCTGGTCGTCAAGGGCGCCGTCGACGCCAACACCGCCTTGTTCGACCTGCTGCAGCACTACCCGTTGGCCAGCATCACCAGCGTGTTGGTGATGATCCTGGTCGCGATCTTCTTCGTGTCGGGCGCCGACGCGGCGTCGATCGTGATGGGCACGCTCACCGAACGCGGCACCATCGAGCCGAAGCGCTGGACGGTGATCTTCTGGGGCGTCGCCACCGGTGGTGTCGCCGCCGCGATGCTGCTCGCCGGTTTCGCCGAGGGTGATGCGAGCGCGGCGCTGAACTCGCTGCAGAACATCACCATCGTCTCGGCTTTGCCGTTCGTGATCGTGATGGCGCTGATGTGCTGGGCGCTGGTCCGGGACCTGCAGAAGGACCCGCTGATCAAGCGCGCAGAGCTCGGCCAGGCGATGGTCGAGCAGGCGGTGATCGAGGGAGTCAGCCAGCACGGCCACGACGACCTCGCGCTGCCGGTGCTCGACGCGACCGACGAGGACGCGGCGCCGGACGTGGCCAGCAAGAGCGACTGACCCGCAAACGCTACGGTTCGCTGCAGCCGCTACAGGTGTACCTGTAGCGGCTGCCGCTTTTCGTAGCGTTTGCCGGCGTAGCCTCGAACGGTGACCGACGAGTGGGCCGAGGCCCTGCGTGAACAGCGGACGTACTACGACGAGCGGGCGGGCGAGTACGACGACTTCTGGTTCCGTCGGCGGGCGTACGCGCTCGAGGAGCCACTGCTGTCGTACTGGCGCTCGGACGCCGACGCCACGATACGGTTCGTCTCCGACCACGCCCGCGGGGACGTCCTCGAACTCGCCTGCGGCACAGGCATCTTCACCGACGTCCTGTGTCGGACCGCGACCAGCGTGCACGCGGTCGACGCCTCTCCCGCCATGCTGGAACGGAGCCGCGCCCGGGTCGCCGGCGCAGAAAACGTGAGTCACGAGCAAGCGGATCTGTTCGACTGGCGCCCGACACGGACGTACGACGTCGTCTTCTTCTCGTTCTGGCTCTCGCACGTTCCGGACGACCTGTTCACCGGTTTCTGGGCGATGGTCCGGGACGCGCTGACGCCCGGGGGCGTGGCGGTGTTCGTCGACTCGATGCCCCACCAGCGCGACGCCGCACCCGTCGACGGCGCTGCCGACGCCGCCGTCCGCACCGAACAGCGCACGCTGAACGACGGGCGGCAGTTCCGCATCGTCAAGCGCTACTGGGATCCGGCCACGTTGACCGAGGCGCTGCGGGCGACCGGGTACGACGCCGACGTCGAGGCGTCGGAGCACCGGTTGATGCTGCGCGGAATCAGCCGACCTGCTGGGCAAGAGCCACGGTGATTCCTTCCGGGCCACGGACGTACGCCATCCGCCACTGGCCCATGCCAGCACCGTACGGGCCTGCTGGGAGACTCGCACCCATGGATGCCGCCGAACTGAACCGTCGCGCCCGCACCTTCGAGCAGGGAGCCGAGGCGTACGACCGGCTGCGGCCGCAGTTCCCCGCCGAGATGTTCGAGACCCTGCGTCGACGGGTCGGCCGCCGCTGGCGGTCACGGGTGCTGGAGGTCGGCGCCGGCACCGGCCGGGTGACCATCCCGCTGCTCGGCGCCGGCGCGCTCGTCGAGATCGCCGAGCCGTCGGCGGACATGGTGCGGGTGCTGACCGACCGGCTCGCGGTGCTCGGCCTGTCCGACCACGCGCTCGTCCGGCAGATCACCTTCGAGCAGGTCCCCGACGAGAACACGTACGACCTGGTCCTGGCGGCACAGTCGTTCCACTGGGCCGACCCGGAGACCCGGTGGCGGCGCCTGGCCGCGATGATCCGCCCGGACGGGCGGGCGTTCATGTGCTGGAACGGCTGGTCGCTGGACGGCGACCACCACGACCTCGAGGCGGTGCGGGCGGCGTACGACGCCGACGGCGCAGGAGTGCAGGCCGACCTGATCGACGGGCGCTCGACCGGCTCGTGGGTCGAGACCGAGGTCGATGCGGCCCCGGGCCTGCGCACAGACGCGATCGACGAGTTCAGCTGGGACTGGACGCTGTCGATCGAGGACTACCTCGCGCTGCTGGCCACCACCTCGCAGTACGTCGTCGTCGACCGGGCGCAGCGCGAGAGGCTGTTCACCGCGCTGCACACCGTCCTGGGCGAGGAGGTCCATCTCGCCGGCCGTACGTTCGCGATCACCATCGCGCCCGAGTGATCCTCGGGCGACGAACGACAGCGGGCCGTGCTCCCCGGAGGGAACACGGCCCGCTGTTGCTCGGAGTCCGGATCAGACGTTGAAGCCGAGCGCGCGCAGCTGCTCGCGGCCGTCGTCGGTGATCTTGTCCGGGCCCCACGGCGGCATCCACACCCAGTTGATCCGCGCGCTCGTGACCAGTCCCTCCAGCGCCTGCTGGGTCTGGTCCTCGATCACGTCGGTCAACGGGCAGGCCGCCGAGGTGAGGGTCATGTCGAGCACGGCGTTCGAGTCGCCGTCGACGGTGATGCCGTAGACGAGGCCGAGGTCGACGACGTTGATCCCGAGTTCGGGGTCGACCACGTCGCGCATGGCCTCCTCGACGTCGGCCACATTGGTCGGGCTCTGCAGGTCGGTCATCGGGTGCCTCCCGTGGAAATGGACGAAATGTCTGCACCGGCGCGGGCCAGTGCATCGGTGTACGCGGCCCAGGACAGCAGGGCGCACTTCACCCGGGCGGGGTACTTCGAGACGCCGGCGAGGGCGACGCCGTCACCGATCGTCTCCTCGTCGCCGCTGTCCTGCCCGCGACTGGTCAACATCGAACGCATCGCGTCGTAGGTCTGCAGGCTCTCGGCCACCGTGTAACCGATGACTTCCTCGGCCAGGATCGAGGCCGAGGCGACCGAGATCGAGCAGCCGATCGAGTCGTACGACACGTCGGCCACCTTGGCGTCCGAACCCTCACCCTCGAGATGAACTCGAAGGGTGATCTCGTCACCGCAGCTGGTGTTGACGTGGTGCGTCTCCGCCTCGTACGGCTCCCGCAGTCCGGCGTGCTGCGGGTGCTTGGAGTGGTCCAGGATCAACTGCTGGTAGAGGTCCATCAGGACGCCTCCGCCGTGACGTCGATCCCGAAGATGCCCGGCACGCGGTCCAGCGCCTGCAGGAACACCTCGACCTCGTCGAGGGTGTTGTAGACGCTGAAGCTCACCCGGGTCGAGGCGACCACACCGAGGGCGCGGTGCAGCGGCCACGCACAGTGGTGTCCGGTGCGTACGGCGACACCCGCGTCGTCGAGCACCTGCCCCACGTCGTGCGGGTGGACCCCGTCGACCACGAAGGCGACCGCGCCGGCCCGACGCCGCGCATCGAGCGGGCCCAGCACGCGCACCCACGGACGCTGCGCGAGCCCGTCGAGGGTCGCCTGCAGCAACTCCCGGTCGTGGGCCGCGACGACGTCCATGCCGATGTCGCAGAGGTAGTCGCACGCGACACCGAGCCCGACCGCCTGGGCGGTCATCGGCACGCCGGCCTCGAACCGGGTCGGCGGTGCGGCGTAGGTCGAGTGGTCCATGTGGACGGTCTCGATCATCGAGCCACCGGTGATGAACGGCGGCAGCGCGGCGAGCAACTCACGCCGGCCCCACAGCACGCCGATCCCCATCGGGCCGAGCATCTTGTGGCCGCTGAACGCGATGAAGTCGACACCGAGGCCGACCACGTCGACCGGGAGGTGCGGCACCGACTGGCACGCGTCGAGCACCACGACGGCGCCGACCTTGTGGGCCCGGTCGGCCAGCTCGCGCACCGGGTTGATGGTGCCGACCACGTTCGACACGTGACCGAAGGCGACCACCTTGGTGCGGTCGGTGATCAGGTCGTCCAGCCCACTCAGGTCGAGCGTGCCGTCGGCCTTGTCGACCGGGATCCAGCGCAACGTCGCCCCGCTGCGGCGGCAGAGTTCCTGCCACGGCACCAGGTTGGCGTGGTGCTCCATCTCGGTGATCAACACCTCGTCACCCGCACCGAGCGCGAACCGCTCGCTGCCCTCGATCGCCGGGTGGGGCGCCGACAGGAAGCCGTTGGCGACCAGGTTCAGCGCCTCGGTGGCGTTCTTGGTGAACACGATCTCGTCGACCGAACCACCGATGAACGCCGCGATCTTCGCGCGCGCCTGCTCGTAGGCGTCGGTGGCCTCCTCGGCCAACTGGTGCGCGCCGCGGTGCACCGCGGAGTTGTGCGTCTCGTAGTAGCTGCGTTCCGCGTCGAGCACGGTCGTCGGCTTCTGCGAGGTCGCCCCGGAGTCGAGGTAGACCAGCGGTCGGTCGTCGCGGACCGTGCGACGCAGCAGCGGGAAGTCCTCCCGCAGCCGCTGCACGTCGTACGAACCCATGATCAGGCCTTGGC
>JASLFY010000390.1 GCA_030150425.1 Yimella sp.
GACGGTGAGTCCGGCGAGCATCATCGAGACGGCCCACGTGCGGCGGTGCGCCTCGACCATCGACGCGGCCACCACCGACCCGATGCCGAAGTACGCGCCGTGCGGCAGACCGGCCAGGAAACGCGCCACCATCAGCCAGCCGTAGCTCGAGGTGAGGGCCGACGCGATGTTCGCGACGGCGAAGGCAACCATCAGGCCGAGCAACTGGGCGCGGCGCGGCCAGCGCGCGGCGAGGGTGGCGATCAGCGGGGCGCCGACGACGACGCCGAGGGCGTACGCCGACACGACGTGGCCGGCGGTCGGGATGGAGATCCCGACACCGTCAGCGATCTGCGGCAACAGGCCCATCGTGACGAACTCGGTGGTGCCGATCGCGAACCCGCCGAGGGCGAGGGCGATCAGCGCGAGTCCCACGTGGTTGCTGCGGCGCGGAAGGGTCGAGGAGGCGTCGGTCACCGATCAAGTCTGCTGCCCGGGGCGGGTTACTGACGAATCAAGCACCCCGGATCGGCCGCCGACGTGACCGATCTCACCCGCGCTCGGGCAGAGTGGCTGCATGAACCAGAGCGGCTTGAAGAACCTGTTGCAGCACGCCGGCCGCATGGCCCGAACACTCCGGCCCGCCCGAACGACCGGACCGGCGCCGACGCACGGCCCGGCCCACACCGCACCCCCGTCGCGGGCGCCGTACCCCGGCGATTTCCACGGCGTTCCGGACGTGTCGTACGCCCCGAACCTCGACGGCCGGCCCGACCCCGGCGAGATCGTCTGGACCTGGGTCCCGTACGAGGAGGACCACTCCCAGGGCAAGGACCGACCGGTGCTGCTGATCGGGCGGGACGCCGACTGGCTGCTCGCGCTGCCGCTGACCAGCAAGGACCACGACCGCGACAAGGACCAGGAGCATCACGCCGGACGCGACTGGGTCGACATCGGCTCGGGTCCGTGGGACACCCGGGGCCGCCCCAGCGAGGTGCGGATCAACCGGATCCTGCGCGTCGACCCCGCCGCCGTACGCCGGGAGGGCGCGGTGCTGGACCGCTCGCGGTTCGACGCGGTGGTCGCCGCGATGCGCGCCGATCTCGGCCCACAGTAAACGGTACGCACTGTTTCCGATACTCCAAGTACCGATATCCGATAACCTCGTTCGCAGTGCCCAGCCATGGGCCGAGGCAGCCGCGAACGAAAGGCACAGGATGTCGAGCCAGAGCAAGCCGTCGCTCGCCGAGAAGGGCCAGGCGCTGGGCATGCGATTGATCACCAAGGCAGGTGGTCTCGACGCGATGAAGAACCCTGCGGTCCGCTCGAAGGTCGAGCAGATCCTCTACAAGGGAGCCAAGGGTGGCTTCAAGGCGCAGACCGCCGCCGGTCGCGCGTTCACCCGCAAGCCCGCCGCCGGTGACCCGACCCGTCCACGGTCGACCAAGCCGCGGCGCGAGTTCGACCTCACCCCCACCGAGGACCAGCAGATGATCGCCGACGCGGCGCGCGAGCTGGCCGACGAGGTGCTGCGGCCGGCGGCGGCGACCGCCGACGCCGAGCGGACCGCGCCGGCCGAGGTGCGCGAGCAGGCTGCTGCGATGGGCATGACCCTGCTCGGCGTTCCGGCGGAGCTGGGCGGCATCGCCGAGGAACGTTCGGCGATCACCAGCGCACTGGTCCTCGAGCAGCTCGCCCGCGGTGACATGGGCCTCGCCGTCTCCGTGATGGCATCGGCAGCTGTCGCGAACGCGATTGCGAACTACGGCGATGCGGCGCAGCAGGCGACCTACCTCCCGCCGTTCACCGACGAGAAGGCGCCGGCGACCGGTGCGCTGGCTCTGATGGAGCCGCAGCCGCTTTTCGACCCGGCCGCGCCGACCACCACCGCCAGCCGCGAGGGCGACTCGATCGTCCTCAACGGCCGCAAGAGTCTCGTCCCAGGCGCCTCCGGCGCCGACCTGTTCGTGGTCTCCGCCCTGCTGGACGGCGAACCGCGACTGGTGATCGTCGAGCCGGGCACCACCGGCCTCGCCACGTCCGACGACCCCGCGATGGGTCTGCGCGCCGCGCACACCGAGGCACTGCACCTCGACAACGTGACGGTGCCGGCGAGCAACCTGCTCGGCACGACCGCCGACCACCAGGACGCCGTACGCCGTGCCCGGCTCGGCTGGGCGGCCGCGGCGGTCGGCACCAGCCAGGCCGTACTGGACCACCTGAAGCAGTACACCGTCGAGCGCAAGGCGTTCGGCGAGCCGATCGCCTACCGCCAGGCGGTGGCGTTCGCCGTCGCGAACATCGCGATCGAGACCGACGCGCTGCGCTTGGTCGTCTGGCGCGCGGCAGCGCAGCTCGACGCCGGCAAGGACGCGAGCGTTCTGATCGCACAGGCACGTTCGCTGGCCGCTCGGCACTCGATGCAGATCGGCAGCGACGGCGTACAGCTGCTCGGCGGCCACGGCTTCGTGAAGGAATTCGACAACGAGCGCTGGTTCCGTGACCTGCGCGCGGCGGGGGTGCTCGAGGGCACCCTGCTGGTCTGAGGAGACGTTCGATGATTGATCTGGAGATCCCGAAGAAGTTCCGCCCGCTGCTCGGGCAGGCGTCCGCGCTGGCCGACGAGGTGTTCCGGCCGATCAGCCGCAAGTACGACCTCGCCGAGCACGAGTACCCGCGCGAGCTGGACCTGTTGTCGGCGCTGATCGACGGCATGTCCGACTCCGGTGCCGGCCAGGGTGCCGGCGCCAGCGGATCGGCGAAGGCGAAGGACGACGGCAAGGACCCTGCCGGGGTCGGTGCGGGCAACCGTGGCGCCAAGGCCAAGGCCAAGGGCAACCGCAACGGCACCAACCTGTCGTCCGTGCTGTCGATCATGGAGACCTGCCGCGGCGACGTCGGCCTGACGCTGTCGATCCCGCGTCAGGGTCTGGGCAACGCGGCGATCGCCGCCGTCGCCAACGACGAGCAGAAGGAGCGCTTCGGCAACCGCTGGGCCGCCATGGCAATCACCGAGCCGGACACCGGTTCCGACTCCGGCGCCATCCGCACCACCGCGACCAAGGACGGCGACGAGTACGTCCTCAACGGCGAGAAGATCTTCGTCACCGCCGGCGAGCGCGCCGAGCTGGTCGTGGTGTGGGCGACCCTCGACCGATCGCTCGGCAAGAAGGCGATCAAGTCGTTCGTCGTCGAACGCAGCAATCCGGGGATGAAGCTGGTGCGCCTGGAGCACAAGCTCGGCATCCGGGCCTCGGACACCGCCGCGTTCAGCCTGCAGGACTGCCGGGTTCCGGCCCGCGACCTGCTCGGCGACCCGGAGATCCGCACCGAGGGCGGTTTCGGCGGCGCGATGCAGACCTTCGACAACACCCGCCCGCTGGTGGCGGCGATGGCCGTCGGCCTGACCCGCGCGTCGTTGGACCTCACCACCGAGTTGCTCGCCAAGGCGGGCGTGTCGGTCGACTGGGATGCGCCCGTCGCCGGCCAGTCGCACGCCGCGGCGAAGCTGATCCAGTTCGAGGCGGACTACCAGGCCGCGTACCTGCTCGCACTGCGCGCGGCGTGGATGGCCGACAACGGCAAGCCGAACTCGATGGAGGCCTCGATGGCCAAGGCGAAGGCCGGACGCACCTGCGTCGAGGTGGCCCTCGGCTGCGTCGAGCTGTGCGGTGCCAGCGGCTACGCCGAGACCGAGCTGCTGGAGAAGTGGGCCCGCGACTCGAAGATCCTGGACATCTTCGAGGGCACCCAGCAGATCCAGCTGCTGGTCGTCGCCCGGCGCCTGCTGGAGCTCAGCTCGAGCCAGCTGAAGTAGTTCTCCCCCGCTGTTCTCCCCAGAGGCATCAAGAGCCCCCGGCGCCGTGAGGTGCCGGGGGCCGGGAGGAGAAACGTCGCGGGACTCAGCGGCTGACGGAGCGCTGCCAGGCCATGACCAAGTCGTCGCGCGCGGCCGGAGTGCCGGCGTTCTCGATCGCCTTGGTGATCGCGCGACGGTTGCGCGCGAGCTCACGACGGCTCTTGATCGACTTCGCGAACGAGGTCATGACGGAGGCTCCTTTGCCAGTCAAAGTCTGAATGTGATTCGGATCTCAGAGTTCGTCTTTGAACTCTTCGATATCGAAAGAATAGCCGTGCCGCGAGTCGGCCACCAACTCGAACGGCCCGAAGTGAGCAACCTCACACGGCCCCGCTGCGGGTGCGAGACGGACACCGCTGAAATCGGGATGAACTCCCCCGCCGGATGAGCGATCCTTGACCCTCGTGGGACACATCGACGTGAACGGGATCGACTACTTCCTGCCCGACGGCCGGCCACTGTTGGGCGGCGTGAGCCTGCGCGTCGGCGACGGCGCGAAGGTGGCACTGGTCGGCCCCAACGGCACCGGCAAGACGACGCTGCTGCGCATCATCGCCGGCGAACTCAGCGCGCACGACGGCGCGGTCACCCGCAGCGGTCAGATCGCGGTGATGCCCCAGTTCATCGGCAAGGTCGGCCGCTCCGGCGAGACGGTGACCGTACGCGACCTGCTGCTCACCGTCGCCCCGCCGGCCGTACGTGAGGCCGCGGCAGCGGTCGACCGCACCGAGCTGGCGATCATGGAGCGCGACTCCGAGGAGGACCAGTTGGCGTACGCCCAGGCGCTGGCCGACTGGGCCGAGGTCGGCGGCTACGACTGGGAGACCCTCGCCGACGTCTGCACCGTCGCCGCGTTGTCCGTGCCCTTCGAGAAGGCGCAGTGGCGCAACGTCGACACCCTGTCCGGCGGCGAGCAGAAGCGGTTGGTGCTGGAGGCGCTGCTGCGCGGCCCCGAGGACGTGCTGCTGCTGGACGAGCCGGACAACTACCTCGACGTGCCGACGAAGCGGTGGCTGGAGCAGCAGCTGACCCAGTCCCCCAAGACCGTGCTGCTGATCAGCCACGACAGGGAGCTGCTGAGCACCGTCGCGACCCGCATCGCGACGCTGGAACCGCAGGCGTCCGGGGCGATCTGCTGGATCCACCCCGGCTCGTTCAGCACCTACCACCAGGCCCGCATCGAACGGAACGAGCGCCTCGAGGAGCTGCGCAAGCGCTGGGACGAGGAACACGCCAAGCTCAAGGCGCTGGTGCAGATGTACAAGGTGAAGGCCGCGTACAACTCCGACATGGCGGCCCGCTACCAGGCGGCGCAGACCCGACTGGCCCGCTTCGAGGACGCCGGCCCGCCGCAGGCGCTGCCGTTCGAGCAGAAGGTCAACATGCGCCTCACCGGCGGCCGCACCGCCAAGCGCGCGGTGATCTGCGAGGGCCTGGAGCTGACCGGTCTGATGAAGCCGTTCGACTGCGAGCTCTGGTACGGCGAACGCGTCGCGGTGCTCGGTTCGAACGGTTCCGGCAAGTCGCACTTCCTGCGGCTGCTCGCGGCCGGCGGCAGCGACCCGGACCTGGAGCACCGCCCGGTGGGCGACTTCCGCCCGGAGCCGGTGGCCCACACCGGTGTCGCCCGGCTGGGTTCGCGGGTCCGCCCGGGGTGGTTCGCCCAGACCCATCAGCACGCCGGGCTGGACTCGCGCACGCTGCTGGACATCCTGCATCGCGGTGACGAACACCGGCAGGGCATGCCGCGCGAGCAGGCGTCGCGGGCGCTGGACCGGTACGAGTTGGCGCGCAGCGCCGAGCAGACCTTCGGGTCGCTGTCCGGGGGCCAGCAGGCGCGCTTCCAGATCCTGCTGCTGGAACTGAGCGGAGCGACCCTGCTGCTGCTCGACGAGCCGACCGACAACCTCGACCTGCACTCCGCCGAGGCACTCGAGGAGGGCCTGGACGGATTCGAGGGCACGGTCGTCGCGGTCACCCACGACCGCTGGTTCGCCAAGGGCTTCGACCGCTACCTGGTGTTCGGCTCCGACGGGAAGGTCTACGAGGCGCCCGAGCCGGTCTGGGACGAGACGCGGGTCGTCCGCGCGCGCTGATCCGCCGCCGCGCGATAGGTTTTCGCCGGCGAAGCGGAAGGAGTCGAGGTGCAGGCACAACTGATCGGGACCCTGGGTGGTGTCGATCTCGTCGGCATCGCCCGCGGCGGGTCGTTGGCCGACATCGTCCGCGCCGTCGACCTGATCGGCGTCGCCGCGAACGGACTGCTCGGCGGCGAGATCGCCCGCCGGGAGCGCCTCGACCCGGTCGGCTTCACCGTGCTGGCGATCATCTCCGCCCTCGGCGGCGGTCTGCTGCGCGACACCCTGCTGCAGGAGGGCACGCCGGTGGCCCTCACCGACTCGGCGTACCTGATGACGGCGGTCGGCGCCGCGCTGGTCGCGTACGTGATCACCTTCGAGGGCAAGACGTGGAACCGGGTCTACCCGGCGCTCGACGGACTGGCGCTCGGCACCTGGGCGGCGGTCGGAACGCAGAAGTCGTTGTCGTACGGCCTGGACTGGCTGCCCTCGCTCCTGCTCGGCACGATCACCGCGGTCGGCGGCGGCATGGTGCGCGACGTCATCCTGTCGCGTCGTCCGGCGTTCCTCGGCGGCAACACCCTCTACGCCACCTGCGCGATCATCTCCAGCGCCGTCGCCATCCTGTTGAACGGACTGGTCAGCCCGGAGATCGGCATCCTCGCCGCGACCGCCATCGGGGCACCGATGGTGATCATCGCGAAGTTGCGCGGCTGGACGTTGCCCGGCGAGTCCGCCCGCGAGGGCGTACGCGCCATCCGGCGCCGCTATCCGCGGCAGCCGGGGTCGGCCTGACCGTTCAGTCCTCCCCGTCGCCCTGCGTCCCGTCGGAGGGCTTCTTCGGAAGCGCCTTCTCGGCCGCGAGGCGCTGCGGGTCGACCGTGGAGCGTACGTCGAAGAACTCCG
>JASLFY010000407.1 GCA_030150425.1 Yimella sp.
GACGAGGGCGGCTTCGCGCCGAGCCTCGAGTCCAACCGCGCCGCGCTCGACCTGATCGTCGAGGCGATCAAGGCCGCCGGTTACGAGCCGGGCAAGGACATCGCGCTGGCGCTCGACGTCGCCGCCAGCGAGTTCGGCGACAAGGACGGCTACACCTTCGAGGGCGCGAAGAAGTCGTCCGCCGAGATGGTCGCCTACTACGCCGAGCTGGTCGCCGCGTACCCGCTGGTCTCGATCGAGGACCCGCTGGACGAGGAGGACTGGGCCGGCTGGAAGACCATCACCGACGAGCTCGGCGCCAAGGTGCAGCTGGTCGGCGACGACCTGTTCGTCACCAACCCGGAGCGTCTGCAGCGCGGCATCACCGAGGGCGTCGGCAACGCGCTGCTGGTGAAGGTGAACCAGATCGGTTCGCTGACCGAGACCCTCGACGCGGTGACGCTGGCCCAGACCAACGGCTACCGCTGCATGATGAGCCACCGCTCCGGCGAGACCGAGGACGTCACCATCGCCGACCTCGCGGTCGCCACCAACTGCGGTCAGATCAAGACCGGCGCGCCGGCCCGTTCCGACCGCGTCGCCAAGTACAACCAGCTGCTGCGCATCGAGGAGGAGCTCGACGACGCGGCGGACTACGCCGGCCGCAGCGCCTTCCCGCGCTTCCAGGGCTGAGCAGCACACCACCACAAGTAGCAGGAAGTTGTTGGTATGACTCGTGATTCGCGGCCGGCAGGCCGGAGCCGACGTACGCCGTCAGCGCGGCCTGCGGCCGCGCGTCGCGAGACCACGCGGCCCGGCCCCCGGCCGGCACCGCGGGCGGGGGTGGCCGGTCTGGCCGGCCGCACCCGCCGCAACCCGCAGTCGATGCGCCGACTCACCATCCTCGGCGCGCTCCTGCTGTTCCTCGCGGTGATCATCACCCCGACGCTGAACAGCTACCTGCAGCAGCGCGACCAGATCAGCCAGCTGGGCGCCCAGGTCAAGAGCCAACGCGCCTCGGTCGCGCAGCAGCAGGCCGAACTGAAGAAGTGGAACAACCCGGCGTACGTGCAGCAGCAGGCCAAGAGCCGGCTCGGTTTCGTGAAGCCGGGCGACACCCTCACCGTGCTGGTCGACGAGAACGGCAAGCCGCTGCCGGGGTCGAACCCGAGCGGTCGCACCATCTCGACCAACCCCTGGTACGGCCAGATCTGGTCGTCGGTGAAGGGCGCGAACAAGGTCTCGACGGACAAGGTGGCCAAGTGAGCCAGGACGTTCAGCAACCCGGCGGTGAGGTCAGCCCGGAGCTGGCCCGCGACCTCGAGCGCGTGGAAGCGCAGCTCGGTCGTCTGCCGCGCGGCGTCGTCGACATCGCCGGGCGGTGCCCGTGCGGCTGTCCGACCGTCGTCCGCACCCTGCCGATGCTGCCCGACGGCACCCCGTTCCCGACCACCTTCTACGCCACGTGCCCGCGGCTGACCGGTGCGATCAGCACTCTGGAGGCCAACGGGATGATGCGCGAGATGACCGAGGAGCTGCAACGTGACCCCGAGCTGGCGGCCGCCTACCGCGCGGCCCACGAGGACTACCTGCGCCGCCGCGCCGAGCTGGGCGAGGTGCCGCAGATCGACGGCATCTCCGCCGGTGGGATGCCCGACCGCGTGAAGTGCCTGCACGTCCTGGTGGCCCACTCGATCGCGGTCGGGCCCGGCGTCAATCCGCTCGGTGACCGCGCACTGGCCGCCCTGCCGCAGTGGTGGGCGAACGGCTGCTGCGGCGTGATGAACTCGTCTGAAAGCCCGGCCGACAGCCCGTCCGAGGGCAAGGAGTGACCCGGGTCGGAGCCGTCGACTGCGGCACCAACTCGATCCGCCTGCTCGTCGCCGACATCGTCGACGGCCAGCTGACCGACGTCGAGCGCACCATGCGCATCGTCCGTCTCGGTCAGGGCGTCGACGTCACCGGTCGGATCGCACCGGAGGCGATGGATCGCACCCTCGCCGCCGCCCGTGACTACGCCCGGACCTGCACCGACCTCGGGGTCGGACGGGTGCGCTTCGTGGCGACCTCCGCATCCCGTGACGCCGAGAACTCCGCCGACTTCGTGGCCGGCGTCCGCGACGCGTTCACTGCCTTCGACGTCACGCCGGAAGTGGTGGCCGGCACCGAGGAGGCGTCGCTCAGCTTCCGCGGCGCCACCGGCGACCTCATCGCCGGCGGTGCTGCCGCGCCGTACCTCGTCGTCGACCTGGGCGGCGGATCGACCGAGTTCGTCCGCGGCGCGGGCGACGTCGAGCGCTCGATCTCGATGAACATCGGCTGCGTCCGGATGACTGAGCGCCACCTGCGGTCCGACCCGCCGACCGACGCCGAGATCGAGGGCGCCCTGGTCGACATCAACGCGGCGATCGACGAGGCGGAGCAGGAGGTCGGATTCGCCGGTATCGGCTCGTTGGTCGGACTGGCCGGCACCATCACCACGGTGACCGCCCACGCGCTCGACCTGCCGACGTACGACTCCTCCCGGATCCACGGCGCGACCTTGTCGGCGCAGCAGATCGTGGCTTCCTGCGACGGGATCCTGCACTCCTCGCGCGAGCAGCGCGCGGCGCTGCCGTTCATGCACCCCGGCCGGGTCGACGTGATCGGTGCCGGGTCGCTGATCTGGCGGACCATCGTGCAGCGCGTCACCGCCGCGTCGCCGGACGTCGCGGTGATCACCAGCGAGAAGGACATCCTCGACGGCATCGCGCTGTCGATCGCCTAATCTGTGGGGGCCCTCGTGGCCCAATCGGCAGAGGCAGGCGCCTTAAAAGCGCTTCAGTGCGGGTTCGAATCCCGTCGGGGGCACGATTCTCGAACCGGCGTTGTGGGGATGATTTGTGACCCTCAGACGCTTTACTGGGGTAGAACCCTACGTTCGGGAGGAAGCAATGGCAGGGAACCCGGTGTTCGACCGGTTCGACAAGGATCTCGCCCGCGGCGAATACGCGGGCTTCGGCAGTCGGCAGCAGCCGCAGTACGGCCAGTACGGCCAGGCGCAGCCGTACCAACCGCAGTTCCAGCAGCCCCAGTTCGGTCAGCAGGCCGCTGGGCAGTGGGGACAGCAGGTGCCGCAGGGCTACGAGACCCAGCAGCCGTACCAGACCCAGGCGGCCCCGGGCCGCACCATGACGCTGGACGACGTCGTCACCAAGACGCTGCTGCTGTTCGGCATGTTGCTGGTCACCGGTGTCGCCGGCTGGTTCGCGGCGTCCCACAGCCAGCCGGTCGGCCTCGCGCTGTGGCTGGGCGGCATGCTCGGCACCATCGTGCTGGGCTTCGTGATCAGCTTCAAGAAGACCATCTCGGTGCCGCTGATCATGGGTTACGCCCTGCTCGAGGGAGCCTTCCTCGGCGCGGTGAGTCAGTTCTTCAACACGCAGTGGCCGGGTGTCGTCGGCCAGGCCGTGCTGGCCACGCTGTGTGTCTTCGTCGGCATGTTCGCCGGCTGGAAGTTCGGTCTGATCAAGGTCACCGACCGCAGCCGCAAGATCTTCGGTTTCGCGATCCTGGGTTACTTCCTGTTCGCGATGGTCAACCTGGTCCTGCAGATGACGGGCGTGCTGGGTGACTTCGGCTTCTTCAGCATGGGCACCTTCGGCATCGTGCTCTGCCTGATCGCCGTCGCGCTCGCGTCGTACTCGCTGGCCGTCTCGTTCGACACCATCAACCGCGGTGTCGCCGCGGGCCTGCCGGAGAAGACCTCCTGGCTGCTGGCCCACGGCCTGATCGTCTCGGTCGCCTGGCTCTACATCGAGCTGCTGCGCCTGTTCGCGATCAGCCGCGACTGACGCACCAGACCACGAAGAAGGCCCCGCCGTCCGGCGGGGCCTTCTTCATGTCGTCCGTGGTGTCGGTGGACGGGCGATCAGGTCGCGCTCATCCAGCCGGCGCCGAGGGCGACGATCAGGGCGAGACCGAGCAGCACCCGGTAGTTCACGAACACGGTGATCGGGTGGTTGCGCACGAACCGCAGCAGCCAGGCGATGGAGGCGTACGCGACGACGAAGCTGACCACGGTGCCGAGGGCGAGTTCGCCGTAGCCGACGACCGCGGTGTTGACGTCCTTCAGCTCGTACAGACCGGCGGCGGTCAGGGCCGGGATGGCCATGAAGAACGACAGGTTGGTCGCGGTGACGCGGTCGATGCCGCGGCCGAGGCCGGCGGAGATCGTGGCGCCGGAACGCGAGACACCCGGGATCAGGGCCAGGCACTGCACCAGACCGATGATCAGGCCGTCCTTGATCGTGATGTCGTCCTCGTCCCGTACGGTGCCGGCCGCGAGGCGCTTGGCGTGCTCCCGCTCGGCCCACCACATCGCGCCGGACCAGATGATCAGGGCGGCGGCGACGACCCAGAGCGAGCGCAGCGGACCGCTGACCAGGTCCTTCGCCGCGAAACCGACGATGCCGACCGGGATGGAGCCGACGATGACCGCCCAGGCGAGCTGGTACTCGTGCTCGGTGCGGCTCTCGGCGTTGCGCAGGCCGCGGAACCAGGCGCCCAGCAGAGAGACGATCTTCTTCCAGAAGTAGACGAAGGTCGCGATGATCGCGCCGATCTGGATGACCGCGGTGAACGAGGTGATCGCCGGGTCGTCGACCTTCAGCCCGAGAAGCTTCTCGGCGATGGTGAGGTGACCGGTCGAGGAGACGGGGAGGAACTCGGTGAGACCTTCGACGACACCGAGGATCGTCGAGTCCAGGTAGCTGACGCCGGACATGAGGGCCTTTCGCAGGAGGGGCGGGGCGCCCGAATCATCCCGGGCGCCGACTGAGAAGTGGCTGAGGCTCAGCCGATCAGGGTGCGGAGCGCGACGAGTTCATCGCGGGCGGCTGTGTCACGACCGTCGGCACAGGCGTCGTACGTCGCCACCCGCAGCTGGTCCAGCGCCGCGACCGGGCCGAGATCGGGGACGGAGCCGCCGAGCAACCGCCCGGCGGCGGCCCGTACGGCCTCCTGATACGACGACGC
>JASLFY010000011.1 GCA_030150425.1 Yimella sp.
TGCAATCCGCCGTACGACATACCATCGGGAGTGCTCGAAACCGGCGAATTTCGTTGTAGGGCAAGGAGTTCGACTGCTTTGTCGGTCGTTCCACGGCTCCGTATCATTGAACGAGTGCCCGGCTGACCAGCCGGAGCGGCGCGCGGTGTCCCCGGCACGGTCGCGCCACCATCGACCGACCAGAAGGAAAGACGAGTGCGTACCTACACGCCCACCACGGTGTCGGCTCAGGATGACCGCAAGTGGCACGTCATCGACGCCAGCGACGTCGTGCTCGGCCGCCTCGCATCGCAGACCGCTGCGCTGCTGCGCGGCAAGCACAAGCCGACGTTTGCGCCGCACATCGACACCGGTGACTTCGTGATCATCATCAACGCCGACAAGGTGGCCCTGACCGGCGCGAAGCTTGAGAAGAAGCGCGCCTACCGCCACTCCGGTTTCCCGGGTGGTCTGAAGTCGGTGTCCTACACCGAGCTCATGGCCAAGGACCCGGCGAAGGCCGTCGAGAAGGCTGTCCGCGGCATGCTGCCGAAGACCCGCCTCGGCGCCGCCCAGATCGCGAAGCTGAAGGTCTACGCGGGTGCCGAGCACCCGCACGCTGCCCAGCAGCCCGTCCCGTTCGAAATCACCCAGGTCGCGCAGTAAGCGTCCCCGGTCACATAGTTTTCAAGGAGAATCGTGGCTGACCAGCAGTTTGACAACGAGGCCCTCGAGGCCGACGAGCCGGCACTGAGCTCGTACACCAGCGAGTCGACCGAGGCCCCGTCCGCCGAGCCGACCCGCCGCCCGTCCGCTTCGGCGCCGAGCTCCGGCACCGGTCGTCGCAAGCAGGCCGTTGCCCGCGTGCGCATCGTTCCGGGCACCGGTGAGTGGACCGTCAACGGTCGCTCGCTCGAGGCGTACTTCCCGAACAAGGTTCACCAGCAGATCGTCAACGAGCCGCTGACCCTGCTCGAGCTCGACGGTGCCTACGACGTGCTGGTGCGCGTCCACGGCGGTGGCCCCTCGGGCCAGGCCGGTGCCGTCCGCCTGGGTGTCGCGCGTTCGCTGAACGACGTCGACGTCGAGCTGAACCGCCCGGCGCTGAAGAAGGCCGGCTTCCTGACCCGCGACGCTCGCGTCCCGGAGCGCAAGAAGGCCGGTCTCAAGAAGGCCCGCAAGGCGCCGCAGTACAGCAAGCGCTGATCTCGCGCCCTGGAGCGCCTCGTCACCCTCGGGTGGCGGGGCGCTCCTGCTTTTCCGGGGCCCTCCGTTCGCGAGGGGACTCCTTCGCGGTGAGGTGACTCCTGATGCGGAGTCGCCTCACCGCGAGCCAGTCACCTCAGGCCGGCGGGTCGACGGGCAGCGGCGCAAGGAACACCGCGATACGGCGGGCGCCCGGGCTGCCGGCGCCGATCCGTCGGTAGCGCTCGTTGAGCTCGTCCAGTTCGGCGAGGTACGCCACGAACTGCTCCTCGGTCGCCAGCACCGACACGTCGCGCAGGCCGCAGGACTCCTGCCAGATGGGGGCGTACGCGTCCTGTTCGTCGACCCAGCGGTGCGTCCGCGTCGCGAAGTGGTCGATGTAGTCGTGGTCGAGCCAGCGGTCGGTGGCCTCGTCGTCGGGCTCGTTGTCGGCGATCTCGAGGTCGTCCTCGTCGGGGTCGACGACCGCCCAGATGCGGGTCTTCGCGTTGCCGAGGCCGGTGTCCTCGACGAGTCCGGCGGCCTCGAGAACGCGTACGTGATAGCTGGTGACGCCGGTGTTGGTGTCGAGGGCGCGGGCGAGTTCCGCCGAGGTGGCCGCTCCGTCGATCCGCAGATGGGCGACGATCCGGGAGCGGAGCGGGTGGGCGAGCGCTCGACGTGGTTGCTTCACGAGCCCGATGGTAGGCGCGCCGCGGGTCGTCGACACCGTTCATTCGGCCGCGCGGGCGTAGACTCGCCGGGCTGCGCCCACGAGGCCGGCGATTTCTGCGACCAGGACTGCAGCCGACGCAGCTGGTCCGATCTGAAGGGGTGAGTGCGTGGAGCGCTTGTTCGGCACCGACGGAGTGCGTGGCCTGGCCAACGGCGAGGTGATCAATGCGGACCTTGCGTTGCGCCTGTCCGAAGCAGCGGCCCGGGTCTTCGGTCGTACGGTCACCGCCAGTGGCGGCCGGATGAAGGCCGTCGTGGGTCGTGACCCACGCGCATCGGGGGAGTTCCTCTCCGCCGCGGTGATCGCCGGCCTGGCATCCAGTGGTGTCGACGTCCACGACGTCGGAGTCCTGCCGACGCCGGCCGTCGCCTTCCTCACCGCCGACCTCGGCGCGAATTTCGGCGTCATGCTCTCGGCGAGCCACAACCCGATGCCCGACAACGGCATCAAGTTCTTCGCGCTCGGCGGCCACAAGTTGCCCGACGCGGTAGAGGACCGCATCCAGGAGGCCATGGACGCCCCCGCGGACCGCCCGACCGGCGCCGACGTGGGTCGCGTGACCACCAACGGCAATCTCGGCAACCGCTACGTCGAGCACCTCCTGGCCGCCATCCCGCACCGCCTGGACGGTCTGCACGTCGTGCTCGACGCCGCCCACGGCGCCGCCAGCATCGTCGGCCCGGACGCCTTCGAGCGCGCCGGCGCGAAGGTCACCGTCATCGGTGCCGAGCCCGACGGTCTGAACATCAACGACGGCTACGGCTCCACCCACCTGGCGCCGCTGAAGGCGAAGGTGCCCGAGGTCGGCGCCGACCTCGGCCTCGCGTTCGACGGCGACGCGGACCGCTGCCTGGCGGTCGACGCCGACGGCAACGAGGTCGACGGCGACCAGATCATGGCGATCCTCGCGGTCGGGATGAAGCAGCGCGGCGCGCTCAAGGACGACACCCTCGTCGCGACCGTGATGAGCAACCTCGGCCTCCACCAGGCGATGAGCGGCCACGGCATCTCGGTCAAGCAGACCGCCGTCGGCGACCGTTACGTGCTCGAGGAGATGCGCGGCAGCGGCTTCAACCTGGGCGGCGAGCAGTCCGGCCACGTCATCCTCACCGACGTCGGCACCACCGGCGACGGCGTGCTCACCGGCCTCATGCTGGCCGCCGAGGTGGCCGCGACCGGCCGCTCCATCGCGGAGCTGGCCACGGTGATGACCCGGCTGCCGCAGCACATGGTGAACGTGAAGGGCGTCGACAAGGCCGCCGCGGGCAGCCACCCGGTCGTGCTGGGTGCGATCCAGGCGGCCGAGGCCGAGCTGGGTGAGAGTGGGCGCGTGCTGCTGCGTCCGTCGGGCACCGAGCCGGTCGTACGTGTGATGGCCGAGGCCCCGACCCTGGAGCAGGCGCAGGCGGTCACCGCCAAGCTGGCCGACGTGGTCGCCAAGGAGCTCGCGCTCTGACCCGCAAACGCTACGGTTCACGACAAACCCTGCAGGTACACCTGCAGGGTTTGTCGGTTTCCGTAGCGTTTGCGGGCTAGGCGGGCGGGTCGGGCACCACCGGATCGCCGACCGCGATCTCACCCTCGCCGTCCGGGATCAGGTGGACCGCCATCCAGGTCTTGCCGTCCCACCGGCGGAAGCCGGCGAGCGTACGGATCGGCTCCTTGCCCTTGGCGTACGTCGCCGGGTCGATCGTCGTCATCACGCAGCGGTCGATCGGCGCGGCGACCCGGAACGGCACGTCGGCGATGCGCACCCGGGTCCAGTCGTCCTCGGCGAACGGTGCGCTGCCGTCGACCAGGACGTTCGCCCGGAACCGCTCGGCACCGATCGGCTCGGGGGACCGCTGCCGCAACGCCTCGACCGACGCGGATCCGAGCAGGCTCACCGGGGACCCGTCCTGCAGCGCGGCGTGGTCGCCGGGGCGGCCGTACGCCGGGTTCAGCGAGCGGGCGGTCGGGTCGGAGCACCACACGAGGTGCAGCCCGGTGGTGCCGAGTGCGCGATCCAGCCACTCGTCGGCCGCGTCGCCGGCAGCGTGGACC
>JASLFY010000031.1 GCA_030150425.1 Yimella sp.
TCCGCGGGCGCTCGGCCTTGGCCAGGTTCACCGCCGCAATGGGAGCGGCGGGCGGTGGCCAGGCCGGTGCCGCCTGCGCCGGGCGCACCTTGTTGATGCCCTTTATGTGGTGCGCCTTCGACCCGCTGCGCATCAGGGTGAGCGCGCCGGCGACGGCTAGTGGGATGAACGCCCAGGTCGCGCCGGCCGCGGCGAAGACCGCGGTGCAGACCAGGGCTCGTACGGACTGCACGTTGCCGCGCTTGAAGTTCAACCCGCCGGAGAACGCGAACGCGGCCAGCAGGCTCACCGCCGCGGCCGGATGAACCACCCAGTCGGCGCCGAGCACGGCCATCAGCATCATCAGCGCGGCGACGATCGCCGCCCGCCGGTTACCGTCACGCCCGCGACCCCAGACCACGACCCAGTACATCGCCAACAGCACTGCCGCGATCGGATGGAAAACCCACATTCGCCGGCTCCTTCCGCGCAGGTACGTCCGTTCCTCCAGCGTACGCCGGGGTCGACGGGTTCCCCTGGGCCGAATGTCAGGGGTCGGTGACGCCGCGCGGGTTAGGCTCGCCGGAAAGCGTCCCGCGCCCTTCGACCGAACGGGGTTCCCGTGCGTTCCGACACCTTCCTGCTCGACAGTCACGACCACACTCCGATCTTCGTACGCCGGTGGTTGCCGGACGGCGAGCCCCATTCGGTGGTGCAGATCGCCCACGGGATGGCCGAGCACAGCGCGCGGTACGCCCGCTTCGCCGAGGAACTGACCGCCGCGGGCTACGCGGTCTACGCCGACGACCACCGCGGCCACGGAGAGACCTCGCCCGATCCGAAGGACGTCGGCTACTTCGCCGACGAGGACGGTTGGGACGCCGCGGTCGGCGACCTGCACGCCCTCACCGAGCGCATCCACGACGACCACCCGGGCCTGCCGGTGGTGCTCTTCGGCCACTCGATGGGCAGCTTCCTGGCCCGCACGTACGCCACCCGCTGGAGCGGCGACATCAGCGCGCTGGTGCTCAGCGGCACCGCCGGATCCCCCGGTCCGCTCGGCGCGGTCGGCAAGGGACTGGCCACCGCCCAGGCGAAGGTGCGCGGCGCGCGGCACACCAGCGGGCTGATGAACACCCTCACCTTCGGGCAGTACAACTCGGCCTTCAAACCGACCCGCACCGACTTCGACTGGCTCTCCCGCGACCCGGCGGAGGTCGACAAGTACATCGCCGACCCGCACTGCGGGCAGGTGTTCACCGCCGGTTTCTACGCCGACCTGATCGGCGGCCTGCAGCAGGCCAACTCCGCCGAGGCCATGCGCAAGATCCGCCGCGACCTGCCGATCCTGGTCGTCTCCGGTTCGAAGGACCCGGTCGGCAACAACGGCAAGGGGGTCGAGGCGGTCGCCGCGGCGCTGCGTACGGCCGGCGTCACCGACGTGACGCTCACGCTCTACCCCGACGCGCGCCACGAACTGCTCAACGAGACCAACCGCAACGAGGTCACCGCCGACGTCATCCGCTGGATGGGCTCCCACCTGGCCGGGGCCGCGTCGTGATCGAGGCCCCGACGCTGCGCAGCAACACGGTCTCCGATCTGCTGCGGCGCAGCGGGCGGACGTACGCCGACCGCGTCGCGGTCCGGTTCGCCGACCGGCAGTGGACCTACCGGGAGCTGGACGACGCGGTGACCCGGGTCGCCGCCCACCTGCAGTCGCTCGACCTGCCGGGCCGGTCGCGGGTGGCGACCCTCGGCAAGAACTCCGACGCCTACCTGATCGCCTTCCTGGCCTGCGCCCGCGCCGGTTTCATCCACGTCCCGCTGAACCACAACCTGGTCGGCCGCGAACTGGACTACCTACTGGAGAACTCCGGCAGCGCGGCGGTGCTGGTCGACCCGGCGATGCGCGACCGGCTCGACCTGGACCACTGCCCGACGACGGTGCTGCCGCTGCGCGACGCCGACGACTCGATCCTCGCCGTGGCGACGTCCGGCGAGGTGCCCGCGTTCGAGGAGCGCGCCCGCGACACCGACACGGTGCAACTGCTCTACACCTCCGGCACCACCTCGGCGCCGAAGGGCGCGATCATGTCGCACCGCGCGCTGCTGAGCGAGTACGTCTCCTGCGTCGTCGCGCTCGACCTGCACCGCGACGACAACCCGTTGCACGTCATGCCGCTCTACCACTCCGCGCAGATGCACGTGTTCGTGCTGCCCGGCCTGATGGTCGGCCAGACCAACACCATCCTGGAGACGCCCGACCCGGGCGACATCCTGCGCCGGTTGGCGAACGACGGCCACCGCTCGTTCTTCGCGGCCCCCACCCTGTGGGTGGGCATGGCGAATCACGCCGATTTCGAACGGCATTCGTACGACGGCCTGCGCAAGGCATACTACGGCGCGTCGATCATGCCGGTGCCGGTGTTGCAGAAGTGGCAGGCTGCTGCGCCGACCGTCGGGTTCTACAACTGCTTCGGCCAGAGCGAGGTCGCGCCGCTCACCTGCGTGCTGCGGCCCGAGGAACACGCCGAGCGCCCCGACAGCGCGGGTCGCCCGGTGCTCTTCGTCGAAGCGCGGGTCGTGGACTCCGACGGAAACGACTGTCCCACAGGCGAATGGGGCGAGATCATCTACCGCTCACCGCAACTGTGCGACGGCTACTGGGAGAACTTCAAGGCCACCGAGGAGGCGTTCGCCGACGGCTGGTTCCACTCCGGCGACCTGGTGAAGGTCGATGCGGAGGGCTACGTCTTCGTGGTCGACCGGATCAAGGACGTCATCAACACCGGCGGGGTGCTGGTCGCCTCCCGCGAGGTCGAGGACGCGCTCTACACCCACCCGTCCGTGGCGGAGGTCGCCGTCGTCGGCACCCCCGACGAGAAGTGGATGGAGGCGATCGTGGCGTTCGTGGTGCCGCGGGACGGCGCGGCGCCGTCGGCCGCGGACCTGACCGACCACGTACGCGGGCAGTTGGCGTCGTTCAAGATCCCCCGGCGGATCGAGTTCCTGGACGACCTGCCGCGCAACGCCTCCGGGAAGATCCTGAAGCGGCAACTGCGCGAGCGGTGATGCAGAACGCGGCCCGGGGGCTCGCCGTGATGTCGAGCGCGCCTTCCAACGCGCGCTCTGCATCGCCGGCGGCTCCCGGGCCGCGGAGTGCATCCCGAAAGATCAGGCCTGCTTGATGGCGCTGACCTCGAACTCGAGGGTGATCTTGTCGCTGATCAGCACGCCACCGGTCTCCAGGGCGGCGTTGTAGGTCAGGCCCCAGTCGGAGCGGCTGATGACCGACTTGCCCTCGAAGCCGATGCGGGTGTTGCCGAACGGGTCCTGGGCGGAACCCTCGTAGTCGAAGTCGATCTCGATCGACTTGGTCACGTCCTTGATGGTCAGGTCGCCGACGACCTTGAGGTCGTCGCCCGAGCCGGTGACCGAGGTGGACTTGAAGGTCAGCGTCGGGTACTTCTCGGCCTCGAAGAAGTCGCCGGTGCGCAGGTGACCGTCGCGGTCGGCGTTGCGGGTGTTGACCGAGGCGACCTGGGCGGTGAACTCGATGGCGGCGTCGGCGAGGTTCTCACCGGTGGTCGCCTTGCCCTCGAACTCGTCGAACGAGCCGCGGACCTTGGTGACCATCGCGTGGCGGGCGACGAAACCGATGCGGGTGTGGGTCGGGTCGAGGACGTAGGTGCCGTTGAGCTGCTGCAGGTCGGACATTCTGAACTCCTAAGAGGTTTGGGAGCGCATCTGGTTGATGTGTCACCTAGTACGATAATGGCGTATGCTTGACATGTCAACATGCTTCGCGGAAAGAACGGGGGAACAACCGATGACCAGCCAACCACGGTGGCTCAGCAGCGAGGAGCAACAGGTGTGGCGCAGCTGGCTGCGTGCCCACAGCGAGCTCAACGCAGCGCTGGCCCGCCAGATGCAGGTCGACCACGCGATGTCGATGGCCGACTTCGAGGTGCTCGTCCACCTCAGCGAGGCCGCGGACGGGCGGCTGCGCGCCACCGCGCTCGCCGACACGATGCTCTGGGAACGCAGCCGCCTGTCCCACCAGGTGCGCCGGATGGAGGCACGCGGCCTGCTCGAACGACGTGAGTGTTCCGCCGACGGCCGCGGCTCCTGGGTGAACATCACCGACGCCGGACGGGACGCCCTCGCCGCCGTCGCGCCGGGCCATGTGGAGACCGTACGAACGCATTTCGTCGACCTGCTCGACACCGACCTCGCCGCGCTCGGTCGGGTCACCCAGCGGATCATCGACTCACTCGCCTGACGCCGAGCGCCCCAGCGGGCAGGATCGAACCATGTACTTCGGCCACGTCTTCGTCGTCCACGCCGACCCAGCGGACATCGCGTACGACGAACGGGTCGAGCCCGGGCCGACCGCGGCCGTCCTCGACCGCCTGGAGGCGCTCTCCCCCGAACTGCGCGGGCGGCGCCGGTTGCCGCTGGTCGCGCTGCCGCTGGAACCCTGCGACGACGAGCAGTCGCTGGACGAACTGCTGACCGGCGCCGAGGAGCACGCCCGGCGGCGCAACGTCGACGTGGTGCTGGCCGCGCCGGACGCCCCGACGTACCACGCGGTGCAGCGCCGCCGCCTCACCCGCGCCGCCGCCCTCTTCCCCGGATTCCCGGCGACCGCCGCGCCCGGGGCGATCAGCCGCGGCGAGGCCGAGCGGCTCGGCCGGTTGGTGCGCCAGGGCAACCTGTCGCTCTTCCTCGGCGCCGAACTTGGCACCACCCTCGGGCTGCCGGGGTGGACCGAACTGCTGCGCACCCTTGCCAAGGAGAAGCAGGTCGCCGAGCTCGGGGTGACCCCCGACCAGGTCGCCGCGCTCGAACCGTCGGCCGCCGCGAAACTGTTGGGCCGCACCCTCCCGCACGCCGGCGAACGGATCGCCGAGCTCGTCGGCAAGGACGACACCCCGGGCCTCGGCCACCTGCTGGCCGCCGCGCTCGGCTGCCGGCAGGTGATCACCAGCAACTACGACCGGCGCTACGAACGGGCCGCCGCCTCCGGGGTCGGCCCGCGCCTGGCGGTGCTGCCGTACGAACGGGCGCACGACGGCGCCTGGCTGCTGAAGCGCCACAGCGACGTCGCCCACTCCGACGACATCGTCCTGGCCCGTGCGCGTACGGCCCCCGGCGGCGACCGCTTCCGCCCCGACGCCGCGCTCTTCCAGGCGTTGCTGACGACCTCCCACGTGTTGATCGTCGGACCCAGCGCGCAGGACGACGACCTGCTCCGCCTGGTCGACGGCGTGGAGAGCTTCCTCGCCCGCTCCGGCGCCGACACCCACTGCGGGACCGTGTTGGCCGTCCACGACGACCCGGCGCGCGCCCGCCTCGTCGAGGGCCGGCTGGACTGGATCACCCTCACCGGCGAGGACGTCCACGAACGCGCCCGCACCCTGGAGATCGTGCTCGACGCGATCGGGATGTTCGCCTGCGACGACTCCGATGTGTCATTCGATGCGACACAGGAGGACCACCTCGCCGCCGAGGACCGGGCGATCGCCCGCGACCTGCGCGCGATCGCCGGACGCATCGCCCGCACCGGCAACCGCACCTGGGACGGCATCACCGGCGCGCTCGGGCGCTACCAGGACGAGGGCGACTGACCCCGCCGCGACCGGGGGTCGCCGACGGGGTCGGTCGGAAATGGGCCGCTCGTGGCCGTACGCTCAGAGCGCCTTGATGCCCTCCTCGAGCACGTCGAGCGCCTCGGACAGCTCCTCGTCGCTGATCACCAGCGGCGGCAGCAACCGGATCACGTTGCCGAAGGTGCCGCAGGTCAGCGTCAGCACACCGTTGGAGTTCGCATGTGCGGCAACGGCCTTCGCGGCCGCCGGGTTCGGCGTGATGCCGTCCTCGGTGACGAACTCCAGAGCGAGCATCGCGCCGCGGCCGCGGGCCTCACCGACGTACGGCGACTCCTCGACCTGCTTCTGCAGGCGCGGCATCGCCAGGCCCTCGATCGACTTCGCGCGACCGACGAGGTCCTCGGTCTCGATGAACTCGATCGCGGCGAGCGCCGCGGCGCAGGCCACCGGGTTGCCGGCGTACGTTCCGCCGATGCCGCCGGTCGGCGCGGCGTTCATGATCTCGGCGCGGCCGGTGACCGCGGAGATCGGCATGCCGCCACCGAGCGCCTTCGCGGTGGTGATCAGGTCGGGGATCACGCCTTCGTCCTCGCAGGCGAACATCTGACCCGTACGGGCGAAACCGGTCTGGATCTCGTCGGCGACGAACACGATGTCGTGCTTGTTCGCGAACTCCTGGACCGCCTTGAGGAAGCCGCGCTCGGGGGCGATGAAGCCGCCCTCACCGGCGATCGGCTCGGCCACGATGCACGCCACGTTGTCGGCACCGAGCTGGGTGAGCACCATCTCCTCGAGCATCGCCATCGCCTCGCGCGCGGCGTTCTCGCGGCCGCTGGGCCAGCGGAAGCCGTACGCGTTCGGGGTGCGGTAGACCTCGTTCGCGAACGGCCCGAAGCCCTGCTTGTAGGGCACGTTCTTGGCGGTCATCGACATCGTCAGGTGGGTGCGGCCGTGGTAGGCGTGGTCCAGCACGACGACCGCCGGGCGGCCGGTGTAGGCGCGGGCGATCTTGACCGCGTTCTCGATGGCCTCGGCGCCACTGGTGAACAGCGCGCTGCGCTTCTCGTGGTCGCCCGGGGTGAGCCGGTTCAGCTCCTCACAGACCCGCACGAAGCCTTCGTACTCGGTGACCATGAAGCAGGTGTGGGTGGCCGAAGCGGCTTGTGCGGCAACGGCTTCGGCGACCTTCTTGTTGGCCGCGCCGACGCTGGTGACCGCGATGCCCGACGCGAGGTCGAGGATCTTGTTGCCGTCGACGTCGACCAACAGCGCGCCCTCGGCGTGGTCGATGAAGATCGGGGCGACAACTCCGAAGCCGTCGGAGACGGCCTGCTGGCGCTGCGCATGCAGTTCCTGCGACTTCGGGCCGGGCAGGGCCGTCTTCAGCTCGCGGATGGTCATGGGTGGCTCCTTGGATGACGCGATTCGTTCAGGGCTAAACGTACGCCCGCCGCCGCGGGCTGCTCACCGGTACACCTCCGAATCCGCGCGCCCTGTCGACATCCGCGCGGGCCGTAAGGCGCGCGAATGTCGGCAAGGTGCGCAAATCCGTGTCGTCACTGGTTGTCGTACCTCAGACCTAGACTCGCGGCCATGCCCACCGACCCCCGAGCAGCGCAGCGGCCGCCGCGTCGCGACCGCTTCGCCGTGCTCGACGTCGAGACCAGTGGTCTCGATCCGCGCCACCACCGGGTGTTGCAGATCGCGATCACCCAGCTCGACGCCGACGGTGTGCAGGAGCAGCGGTGGGCGAGCCTGGTGCAGCCCGGCCCGGTCGACCTCGGTCCGGTCGACGTCCACGGCATCACCGCCGAACGGCTGGCCGGCGCGCCGACCTACGCCGCGGTCGCCGACAGGATCGACGAGTTGATCCGCGACCGCGTGGTCGTCGCCCACAACGCCCCGTTCGACTGGGGTTTCCTCGCCGCCGAACACCACCGGCTGGGGCGCCGACTGCCGACCCGGCAACGGTTGTGCACCCTCGAACTCAGCCGCCGGTTGCAGACGCCGGCCGCCACGTACTCGCTGGAGTCGCTGAGCGCGTACTGGCAGGTGGTGCAGGCGCGGCCGCACGACGCGGAGGACGACGTACGCGTCCTGGTCGAGGTGTTCCGCCACGCGCTCGACGCCGC
>JASLFY010000417.1 GCA_030150425.1 Yimella sp.
GCGGCGCCGTAGGAGCCGGACTGCTGCTCGACGTGCATCAGGATCGCCAGGCTCGTCATGCCGTTGGGGAAGCGCGCCACCAGCTGCGCCGCGATCATGCGGCCGACTCCCGGCGTGCGAAGAAGGTCCCGATATCCCGCCACCAGAGAACCCTATCCGGGGCGCGCGGCGGCGCGCGAGGTGTCGGATGCTGCGACACGCCGCGACACGCCGAAGAGCGTTCTCCACAGGAAATCGGATGTCGGTGGTGCGGCGTAGCGTGCGGCCTGTGGATGGATCCGGCGACCGGCCCCGGAAGCCGCGAGAACACGCGGTTCGCGGGCTGTTCCGGGGCGTTCCCGGCTGTGGAAGAAACCGTGGAGAAGCTGTGTTGAACATGGGGAGAGCGGTGGAAAACTACACGGATGTAACTACTATCCCTAGTGGTCGGTCGCAATGTCCGTCCCTATATGTAGTATTGAAGTCCCGGTGGGGGGTCTGCCGGAGAACAGCTGAGATTGAGGGGAATTCATGTCGATCACGGTCTACACCAAGCCTTCCTGCGTGCAGTGCAACGCCACCTATCGCGCGCTCGATGCGAAGGGCATCGAGTACGAGATCCACGACCTCTCCGAGGACGCCACGGCGCTCGAGCAGGTCAAGGCGCTCGGCTACATGCAGGCACCGGTCGTCGTCACCGACGAGGACCACTGGTCGGGCTTCCGTCCCGACAAGATCGACGAGCTCGCCGCCCGTCTGGCGTGAGTGTGGCCGGCCATGAGCGCAGTCGCGACCGCAGCGCCGCTCCTGGTCTACTTCTCGAGCGTCTCGGGTAACACCGCTCGCTTCATCGAGAAGCTCGGGCTTCCTGCCCGCCGCATCCCTCTGCACCGAAACGACGAGCAGATCGTCGTCGACGAGCCGTACGTGCTCGTCACCCCCACCTACGGGGGCGGTCAGGGGCGCGGCGAGGAGCAGGGCGCCGTTCCCAAGCAGGTGATCCGGTTCCTCAACGATGAGCACAACCGCAGCCTGATCCGCGGAGTGATCTCCGCGGGGAACACCAACTTCGGCGAGTCGTTCTGCCTCGCCGGAGAGATCGTGAGCCGCAAGTGTCATGTGCCGCACTTGTACCGGCTGGAGGTATTCGGCACGCCGGATGATGTCGATCGCGTGAGCGACGGATTGGAACGATGGTGGACAGTGCACTCGAAGAGCAGTCAGTGACGGAGCAGGTGGAGTTCAAGGTCAACCCCGCATACGAGGGGCTCGACTATCACGCGCTGAACGCGATGCTGAACCTGTACGACGCGAACGGCAAGATCCAGTTCGACGCCGACAAGCGCGCCGCTCGGGAGTACTTCCTGCAGCACGTGAACCAGAACACCGTGTTCTTCCACTCGCTCAAGGAGCGCCTGGACTACCTGGTGGAGAAGGAGTACTACGAGGCAGCGGTCATCGACCAGTACTCGTTCGAGTTCATCCAGAAGCTCAACGACTTCGCCTACTCGAAGAAGTTCCGCTTCGAGACCTTCCTCGGCGCGTTCAAGTACTACACCAGCTACACGCTGAAGACCTTCGACGGCAAGCGCTACCTGGAGCGCTTCGAGGACCGCGTCGTGATGACCGCCCTCGCGCTCGCCGAGGGCGACGAGCAGGTCGCGATCGACCTGGTCGACGAGATCATCTCCGGCCGCTTCCAGCCGGCCACCCCCACGTTCCTCAACGCAGGAAAGGCGCAGCGCGGCGAGCTCGTCAGCTGCTTCCTGCTGCGCATCGAGGACAACATGGAGTCGATCGCCCGTGGCATCAACTCCTCGCTGCAGCTGTCCAAGCGCGGCGGCGGCGTGGCGCTGCTGCTGTCGAACATCCGCGAGTCGGGTGCCCCGATCAAGCAGATCGAGAACCAGTCCTCCGGCATCATCCCGGTCATGAAGCTCCTCGAAGACAGCTTCAGCTACGCCAACCAGCTCGGCGCGCGTCAGGGCGCCGGCGCGGTGTACCTCTCGGCGCACCACCCCGACATCATGCGGTTCCTCGACACCAAGCGCGAGAACGCCGACGAGAAGATCCGCATCAAGACGCTGTCGCTGGGCGTGGTCGTCCCCGACATCACCTTCGAGCTCGCCAAGAAGGGCGAGGACATGTACCTGTTCTCGCCGTACGACGTCGAGAAGGTCTACGGCGTGCCCTTCGGCGACATCTCGGTCACCGAGAAGTACTACGAGATGGTCGACGATGCGCGCATCAAGAAGACCAAGATCAACGCGCGTGAGTTCTTCCAGACCATCGCCGAGATCCAGTTCGAGTCGGGCTACCCGTACATCATGTTCGAGGACACGGTGAACAAGGCGAACCCGATCAAGGGCCGCATCAACATGTCCAACCTGTGCAGCGAGATCCTGCAGGTGAACACCCCGACCACGTACAGCACCGACCTGTCCTACGACCAGATCGGCAAGGACATCTCCTGCAACCTCGGTTCGATGAACATCGCGCTGGCGATGGATGCCGACGATCTGGGCAAGACCGTCGAGACCGCGATCCGCGCCCTCACCGCGGTGAGCACGCAGAGCCACATCAGCTCGGTGCGCTCGATCGAGGACGGCAACGACCGGTCGCACGCGATCGGCCTGGGCCAGATGAACCTGCACGGCTACCTGGCGCGCGAGCACGTGTTCTACGGGTCGGAA
>JASLFY010000090.1 GCA_030150425.1 Yimella sp.
TAGCTCGCGTCACCTGTTCGTCCAGGTCGTCGACGACACCGTCGGCAAGACCGTGGCGTACGCCTCCACCATGGAGGCCGACCTGCGCGCCCTCGACGGCGACAAGACCGCCAAGGCCAAGAAGGTCGGCGAGCTCGTTGCCGCCCGCGCCAAGGACGCCGGCATCGAGGCCGTCGTGTTCGACCGTGGCGGTAACCGCTACGCCGGTCGAGTCGCGGCCATCGCCGACGGCGCCCGCGAGGGTGGGCTGACCCTGTGAGCAACTACAACACTGCCGAGATGAGGAACCACTGATGGCTGGACCCCAGCGTCGAGGTGCTGCCGGCTCCACCCAGGGCCCCGAGAGCAGCAACGACAGCAACGACCGCAACAACGACCGTCGCGGTGGCCGCGGCGGCCGTGACGGTGGTCGCGACAACCGTCGTAACAACAACAACGACGAGCGCAACCAGTACCTGGAGCGCGTCGTCACCATCAACCGCGTCGCCAAGGTCGTGAAGGGTGGTCGTCGCTTCAGCTTCACCGCCCTCGTGGTCGTCGGTGACGGTCAGGGCACCGTCGGTGTCGGCTACGGCAAGGCGAAGGAAGTTCCGCTCGCCATCGCCAAGGCCGTCGAGGAGGCGAAGAAGAACTTCTTCCGCGTCCCGATGATCGGTGGCACCATCCCGCACCCGGTCCAGGGTGAGGCTGCCGCAGGCGTCGTCCTGCTGCGTCCGGCTGCTGCCGGTACCGGTGTCATCGCCGGTGGTCCGGTGCGCGCCGTCCTGGAGTGCGCCGGTGTCCACGACGTGCTGAGCAAGTCGCTCGGTTCGTCGAACGCGATCAACATCGTGCACGCCGCGGTTGCCGCGCTGCAGGGTCTGGAGCGCCCGGAGGCCGTTGCGGCCCGCCGTGGTCTGCCCCTGGACGCCGTGGCGCCGGTTGCCATGCAGCGCGCTCTCGCCGCTGCTACGACCGAGAAGGCTGGTGCGTGATGGCGACGTTCAAGGTGACCCAGATCCGTTCCGAGATCGGTGAGAAGCCGAAGGCTCGCGAGACCCTGCGTTCGCTCGGTCTCAAGCGCATCGGCCACACCGTCGAGAAGCAGGACCGCCCGGAGATCCGCGGCATGGTCCAGACGGTTCGCCACCTGGTGACCGTTGAGGAGATTGACTGATGGCTGACAACACCCAGACCGAGGGCGGCGCGAAGTCGCACGCCCTGAAGGTCCACCACCTGCGTCCGGCCCCCGGCGCCAAGACCGCGAAGACCCGTGTGGGTCGCGGTGAGGGCTCCAAGGGCAAGACCGCGGGCCGCGGTACCAAGGGCACCAAGGCTCGCTACCAGGTGCCGGAGAGCTTCGAGGGTGGTCAGACGCCGCTGCACATGCGTCTGCCCAAGTTGAAGGGGTTCAAGAACCCGTTCAAGGTGACCTTCCAGGTCGTCAACCTCGACAAGATCTCCTCCCTCTTCCCGGAGGGTGGCACCGTCACCGTCGACGACCTCGTCGCCAAGGGTGCGGTCCGCAAGGGCCAGCCGGTGAAGGTCCTCGGCACCGGTGAGATCACCGTCAAGGTCGACCTCACCGTGCAGAAGTTCTCGGCCTCCGCCAAGGAGAAGATCGAAGCCGCCGGCGGCTCGATCACCGAGGCGTGAGCCTGCAGCACAACTGATGTTCGCCCCGGGGCGATCGGGTTCCGAACCGGAACCGGTCGCCTCGGGGCGAACTTGTTGCAGGTAGAGTTCTGTTCGTTTCGTGCCATCCGTTCGTGATGGCTACCCATACTTGTTCGGCTCCAGTGGCCGAGCGCCGCTCCCGGCGGCGTCCGTAGGAGGATCCGTTGCTGTCGTCATTCGGCCGAGCGT
Source organism: Yimella sp. (assembly GCA_030150425.1). Classification (GTDB taxonomy): domain Bacteria; phylum Actinomycetota; class Actinomycetes; order Actinomycetales; family Dermatophilaceae; genus Yimella. The sequence continues at coordinate 1,846 of JASLFY010000090.1, forward strand.
TCACCACGCCCGAGCTGCGCAAGAAGATCCTGTTCACCCTGGCGATCATGGCGCTGTTCCGGTTGGGCTCCCACGTCCCGACCCCGGGCATCAGCTACAACCTGCTGACCCAGTGCCAGAAGGCCGCCTCGGGTCAGCAGAGCCTGCTCGGTCTGGCGAACCTGTTCAGCGGTGGCGCACTGCTGCAGTTCTCGATCTTCGCGCTGGGGATCATGCCGTACATCACGGCGAGCATCATCATCCAGCTGCTGACCGTGGTCATCCCGCGCTTCGAGCAACTGAAGAAGGAAGGCCAGTCCGGCCAGACGAAGATGACGCAGTACACGCGCTACCTGACCATCGGTCTGGCGCTCCTGCAGTCCTCGACGCTCGTCGCCGGCGCGTCCGCCGCGCCGTCCCGGCTGATCGGTGGCACCTCCGCCACCTGCCCGACCATCACCACCGACGACAACATCCCGACCCTCGTGATCATGGTGCTGGTGCTGACCGCCGGCACCGGTCTGATCATGTGGCTGGGTGAGCAGGTGACCGAGCGCGGCGTCGGCAACGGCATGTCGCTGCTGATCCTCACTGCCATCGCGGCGCAGGTGCCGGCGTCGATCTGGGCGATCCACGACCAGGGCTGGGGCAAGTTCGCGATGGTCTGCGTCATGGGCATCGTCATCACCATCGCGGTCGTGTTCGTCGAGAACACGATTCGCCGCATCCCGGTGCAGTACGCCAAGCGGATGATCGGTCGCCGCATGTACGGCGGAACCTCCACCTACATCCCGCTCAAGCTGAACATGGCGAACGTGATCCCGATCATCTTCGCCTCGTCGTTGCTGTCGCTGCCGGTCATGGTCGCGACCTTCATGAAGCCGACCAGCGGGTTCGCGCAGTTCACCAACACCTACCTCGCGCGTGGCGACCACTGGACGTACATGCTGGCGTACACCCTGCTGGTGCTGTTCTTCACGTTCTTCTACGTGTCGATCACCTACCAGCCCGACGAGGTGGCCGACAACCTGAAGCAGGGTGGCTCGTTCATCCCGGGCGTGCGCGCGGGTTCGGCCACGGCCAAGTACATCGGCTACGTCCTCAACCGGATCACGGTCGTCGGTGCGCTCTACCTCGCGGTCCTGGCCCTCATCCCGTTGGTGATGCTGGCGCTGGTGAACGCCGGGTCGAACTTCCCGTTCGGTGGCGCGTCGATCCTGATCCTGGTCGGTGTCGGTCTCGAGACGGTCAAGCAGATCGACTCCAAGCTGCAGCAGCATTCGTACGAGGGCTTCCTGCGCTGAGTCGGATCGTGGGCGTCGGAACCCCGCGGCGCGCCGCTCGGTAGTCTTCCCTCAGTTCCCCCGGCCGTTCATCGGCCCTTATCCGGAGGTTTCGCTTCGATGCGACTGATCATTCTCGGCCCGCCCGGTGCGGGCAAAGGCACCCAGGCGGTCGGTCTGTGTGAGCGTCACGGCATCCCGCACATCTCCACCGGTGACATCTTCCGGGAGAACATCAAGAACGAGACCGAGCTCGGTCAGCAGGTGAAGTCGATCCTCGACGCCGGTGGTTACGTGCCGGACGAGGTCACCAACGCGATCGTCGCCGACCGGCTGCAGCAGGACGACGCCAAGGCGGGCTTCCTGCTCGACGGTTACCCGCGCACCCTCAACCAGGTCGCAGCGCTCGACGAGCTGCTCGGCGGCGAGGGCGCCGCGGTCGATGCGGTGCTCGAGCTCGTGGTCGACAGTGAGGAGCTGATCCAGCGCCTGCTGAAGCGCGCGGAGACCAGCGGTCGCACCGACGACACCGAGGACGTCATCCGCGACCGCCAGGCGATCTACACCAAGGAGACCGCCCCGTTGGCGCAGACCTACCGCGAGCGCGGCATCCTGGTCGACGTCGACGGTCTCGGCACGGTCGACGAGGTCACCGAGCGGATCGAGAGCGCGCTTTCCTCGGTGCGCGAGGCCGCCAGCAACTGACGTGATGCTCGGCCTCGGCAAGGAGAAGCTGCCGGTCAAGACGACCGACGAGCTGCGCGCGATGCGTCGCGCCGGGCTCGTCGTCGGTCGCTGCCTGGCGGAGCTGTCCGCCGCCGCGGTCGAGGGCGTCACCACCGGTGAGCTCGACAGTCTCGCCGAGGCGTTCATCCGCGGCAATGGGGCCACGCCGTCCTTCTTGGGCTACCAGGGCTTCACCGGGTCGATCTGCGCGTCGGTCAACGAGGAGGTCGTCCACGGCGTCCCGGGTGACCGCGAACTGCGCAACGGCGACCTGCTGTCGATCGACTGCGGTGCGATCGTCGACGGGTGGCACGGCGACTCCGCCCTGACCCTGGTGGTCGGCGGAGACCTGCACGCCCGCGCCGAGGACCGTGCGTTGTCCGACGCCACCCGCCGCTCGATGTGGGCCGGCATCGCCGGCTTCCGTGAGGGCCGCGGAATCTACGAACTCGGCGCCGACATCCAGGACTCCATCGAGGCGTCCGGCGACGCCGACCGTGCCGGCGGACTCGACGTCGCGTACGAGATCGTCGACGGCTACACCGGCCACGGCATCGGCCGCGAGATGCACATGGAGCCGACCGTCTACAACGAGCGGGTCCGCGAGAAGGGCCCCCGCATCCGGGTCGGTGCGACGGTGGCGATCGAGCCGATGGTGACGCTGGGCACGTACGAAACCCACGAGCTCGACGACGAGTGGACGGTCGTGACCGACGACGGTTCGCGCGCCGCGCACTGGGAGCACACCGTGGCACTCACGCCCGCGGGGCTGTGGGTGCTGACCGCGCTGGACGGTGGAGAGGCCGAGCTGGCCGCCATCGGTGCGCCGTACGGTCCGCTGGACTGATCCGCCCACCGGACCGCACTGGTGGTCCCAGGTCGCTGAGACCTAGTGTGAAGCTGCCGGTCAGCTGTCGTCCATGTTGATCCCTCATGCTGATTGACGGGCGCTCTGACAGAGGCCGAGACCGACGCCCGACAGGAGGAATCGTGAACTGTCCGACGTGTGGCACGCCGCTGGCTGAGGGTGCGAAGTTCTGTGGGAACTGCGCTCGTCTCGCCGAGCACGAGAAGCCTGATCACCTGGAGTCGACCGCTCTCGCCTGGTCGCGACACGAGCCGCCGGTGCTCGCGGAGCCCACTCGTGCATCGGTCCGGGAAGCCGAGGTGCCGCCGGTGACGTCCGGTGGGATCGGTGGCGCGTCGACCGTGGTCATCGGGGTGCTGGTGGTCCTCGTGCTGATCGTGATCGCGTATCTGCTGCTGAAGTAGCGGCTGTCCCGCGAAAAGGGGACGTGTAGGACTCCGTCCCGAGGAACAGGCTGAGGCCATGTTCTGTACGAAGTGTGGGGCGCCGGGCGCGACGGGAAGTCGATTCTGCAGGTCCTGCGGAAGTCCGCTGGGAGACTCCGCAGCACCGCAACAGGCCGCCGCCTTACCGGACCGCAACGGCGCGACGCATCGGATCCCGCCGTCGTCGTCTCCCGCTCCGGTCGCGCAAGCCGGGTCTGCCGCGCGGCGGAGCCGGTTGGTGCGCCTGGTCGCTGCGGGCGCCGCGGTCTGCCTGCTGGCCGTCATCGGCTGGGTCGCCTTCAGTTGGTCGAAGGCCGACACCCTGCACGGCGCGGCGTCGCCGCAGCAGGCGGCGGACACCTTCCTGGCCGCGGTGCGGGCGAAGGACCCGCTCGCCCTGGCCGACTCGTTGGAGCCGGACGAGACCCGCGGGTTCGGTGCCCTGGTGGCCAAGGCGCGAACGGTCAGCGCGGGCAGAGGCACGACGCGGCAGGGTCACGAGTTCGACGGGGTGACCTTCCAACTCGCCGACGTGCAGAGCCAGACCGTGCCGTTGAGCAAGCGCGTCCAGCAGGTCGTCTACTCGGCCGGATCGGCGGACGTCCAGATCCAACGGGGACAGCTTTCGACGCTGCTGCGCGCGCTGATCCCGGCCGACTACCACGCGGGGCACTACACGGTCGGCCAGTTCCAGTCGGCCACCCACTTCCAACTCGCGCTGACCACGGTGAACAACGGTCACGGCTGGTTCGTCAGCCCGCTCTACACGGCGCTGGACTACGTCGCCCGGGGGCAACGGGTCGTGCCGACGTACGCCGATTCGCTGCCGGCGGTTGTCACCGAGAAGACGCCGCAGGCGGCGGCGACGGCGTTCCTCACCTCATTGGCCATGGGGGTGGACAACCGGGATGCGACC
>JASLFY010000130.1 GCA_030150425.1 Yimella sp.
GTCGCGGTCGGCGGCGCGGACACATCGCAGTCGCCGGTCGCGTCCTCGGGGTAGAACGGGTCCTCGTCGACCAGCGTGGTGCCCTGCTGCGGGTCGGTCACCTCCACGCCGACACCCGGGGCGCCGAGCCCGTACAGGCCGGAGAAGCTGAGAACCACCGTCGGACGGACTGTGGTTCCCACGGGTACCTGCAGGTGGTAGACGGCCTTCGGGGAGCCGTCGTCCCACAACGTGTAGACGACTTCGTCCTTCCCGTCCCCGTCGTTCTGCACCCCGGTGATGCTCGCGGTCACGTAGACCGTGGTCTTCTGGCATCCCGCGGTGACGACCTGTGTGCCGGTGATCGTGGTGTTGCCCCCGATGGTCGCGGCACTCGCGGCGCCCATTCCGAAAACGGACGACGTTGCCAAGACGGCACCTGCCCCCGCGCCGATCAATAGTCTTCCCATGGTAGTGTGCCTCCCCGCACTCGAGCCCTCGCTGAATCTACTGCCACGTCCCGCCACCGGACAAGGGTTTGTAGGGTGATTCCATGACCGTGCGCAGGGTGATGGGTATCGAGACCGAGTACGGCATCCTGCAGCCGGGGGACCCCACCGCGAACCCGATGCTGATGTCCGGGCGGGTCGTCACCGCGTACGCCCGCGCCCGCGGTCTGCGCGCCGCGCAGACCGGGTGGGACTACGCCGACGAGGCACCGCTGCAGGACGCGCGCGGCTGGGCGATCGACCGCGGAATGGCCGACCCGAGCCAGCTCACCGACGCCGAGGACCCGACGATGGCGAACGTGGTGCTGAGCAACGGCGCCCGCCTGTACGTCGACCACGCCCACCCGGAGTACAGCTCGCCGGAGGTCACCGGGCCGCGCGCCGCGGTCGTCTGGGACCGCGCGGGAGAGCGCGTCATGCGGGAGGCCGTACGCCTGCTGAACGGCCCCGGCATGCCGCCGCTGAACCTCTACAAGAACAACACCGACGGCAAGGGCGCGTCGTACGGCACCCACGAGAACTACCTCATGCGCCGGCTCACCCCGTTCGCCGACATCGTCAGCGGCCTGATCCCGTTCTTCGTCAGCCGGCAGGTCTTCCTCGGCTCCGGCCGCGTCGGCATCGGCACCGAATCGCAGCGCTCCGGCTTCCAGTTGTCCCAGCGCGCCGACTTCTTCGAGACCGAGGTCGGCCTGGAGACGACCCTCAAGCGGCCCATCGTAAACACCCGCGACGAGCCGCACGCCGTCACCGAGAAGTACCGCCGGCTCCACGTCATCATCGGCGACGCGAACCACTGCGACGTCGCCAACTACCTCAAGATGGGCGTCACCAGCCTGGTGCTGGCGATCATCGAGGCAGGCGCCGTCCGCGACAACCTGACGCTGCGCCACCCGATCGCCGCGCTGCAGCAGATTTCCCACGACCCGACCCTGCGCACCACGGTCGAGCTGGACGACGGTCGCTCGATGACCGGCCTCGACCTGCAGTGGGCACACCTCGAGATGGTCGCCGCCTGGCTGGCCACCCAGGACGAGCCCGACGCCGAGACCGCCGACGTGATGCGACGCTGGGAGCAGGTGCTGACCACCCTCGGCCGGGACCCCCTGGCTGCGGCCGGCCAGGTCGACTGGGCCGCCAAGTTGGCATTGTTGGAGGGATACCGCGCCCGCGGCCTGGACTGGGCCGACCCGAAGCTGCGCGCGATCGACATCCAGTGGTCCGACGTACGCGCGGACAAGGGGTTGTTCCACCGGCTGGACGCCGCAGGGCGCTTCGAGCGGATCGTCGGCGACGAGGAGGTCGCGGCCGCCGAGCAGCACCCGCCGGAGGACACCCGCGCTTACTTCCGCGGACGCTCGGTCAGCCAGTTCGGCGACCACCTGGCCGCAGCGTCGTGGGACTCGGTGATCTTCGACCTGCCCCAGCGGCACACCCTGCAACGGGTGCCCATGCTGGAACCGTTGCGCGGCACCAGCAGCCACGTGGGCGAGTTGTTCGACCGGGCCGAGACGGTCGAGGAGCTTCTCGACTCGCTCGGCGGTTGAGTCTCAGCTCGCGGGGGTGAGCCCGCAGCTGCCGTCGCCCTTGATGACGCCGCTCGTGCGGTCGTACGACGTCTTGTTCTTCGACGCAGTCATCACCCGGATCGGGTAGCCGCCGGCGACGTCGACGCGGGTCGGCTGGAAGATGCCGGTCTGTTGCCAGGCGCCGGAGGCGTCGCGCTGGTAGCTCACCTTCACCATGACGCCGTCCTGAGTGGCGTCCGGGAAGCCCCAGTGGGCGGTGTCCTGGTTGGAGATCTGGTTGCCCAGCCCGAAGAAGACCATCTTCCCGTTGATCTTCCGGCACGGCTGCACGACGTGGGCGTGGTTGCCGATGATCGTGTCGACCTGCCCGGAGTTCATCACCGCGTCGGCCGTCTGCGTCATCGCCTCGGTCGGGGTGTGGTTGTTCGCCTGACCCCAGTGGATGCTCACCAGCACCAGTTGGGCGCCCTGCGCCCGCGCCGCCTTCGCGTCGGCGATGATCCCCTCGGATCCCTTGTCCTTCCACATCGAGGACTTGATCCACGGCGCGGCGGCCGGCACCGAGGTGTCGTTGCCGGCGGCGAAGTTGTCCAGCGTGTAGCTGTACGACAGGTGCGCGACCTTCACACCCTTCACGTCGTAATACGTCGGCATCCCCGGCGTCTTCGCGTCCGGACCCGGGCCTGCGGCCTTCAAGCCGGCGGCGGCCATCACGTCGCGGGTCTGCTTCAGGCCCGCGACACCGGCGTCGAAGGTGTGGTTGTTCGCAGTGGAGCAGCCGTCGTAGCCGACCTTCTTGATCGCAGTCGCGAACTCCTTCGGGCCGTGGTGACGCAGTCCCTGGGTCAGGTTGGTGTCGTCGGGCGACAATGCACCCTCCATCTGGCAGATCGACAGGTCCGCGTTCGAGGTGAACGGCTTGATGTCGGCGAACAGCGGGTCGAAGTCGTAGCCGCTGCCACCGGACAGCTTCTTGGCGGAGGCGATGATCTCCTCCTGCGGGATGTCGTCACCGCTGAACTCGATCGAGATCTTGTCGGCGCCGGGCGCCGTGGCACCGGCCGAACCGGTCGCGCCACTCGTGCCGTTGCCCGAGGTGCCCGAGCCGCCCTTGGCCCCGGACGAGGCGGCGGGCGACGAACCGCCGTCGTCACCCGACCCGGAACAACCGGCCAAGGCCAGTGTCATCGCGCATCCGACGGCCGCCACGGCCCTGACTCCCCGAAGTCCGGTCATGCGCCGAACTTTAATGAACACCGGCGCGTCGCACCGGTGTCACGGAGCCGTGGGCGTGTCGGTGGCGGCGACTAGGGTGGAACGGACATCTCACCAGGAGGGTTTCACCCATGGCAGGTCAGGAACGCATCACCCCCCAGCGCCGCGACGGCGGCCCGGCCGACGACGCCCCCGAGCCGCTGCCCACGCCCGCCGCGCAGAGCCAGGTGTCGAACGACGACATCGACAGCGTGCTGGACGAGATCGACAGCGTGCTGGAGACCAACTCCGAGGAGTTCGTCCGCGGCTTCGTGCAGAAGGGCGGCCAGTGACCGCGGACGGTCCGGGCCGTCTGCCGGCCGAGTTCCTGGCCACCGGCTCGTCGTCGTTCACCGAGTTCCTCGGCGGACACGCTCCCGAGCTGCTGCCGGGCGGTCGCCACACGCCGGTCGGCGACGCTCGCCTGGAGGCGCCCCACGGCACCACCATCGCGGCGTTGACCTACGCCGACGGCATCCTGCTGGCCGGTGACCGGCGCGCCACGATGGGCAATCTGATAGCCAGCCATTCGATGCGCAAGGTGTTCCTCACCGACGACCACTCCGCGGTCGGCATCGCCGGCACCGCCGGCGTCGCGATCGAGTTGGTGCGCCTGTTCCAGGTCGAGCTGGAGCACTACGAGAAGCTCGAGGGCGACCTGCTCTCCTTGC
>JASLFY010000184.1 GCA_030150425.1 Yimella sp.
GCAAGGACCTGGTCCTCGGTCTGGCCAGCAGCATCCCGCCGTTCATGACGATCTGGTTCGAGAAGCGCGCCGAGCGGATCGGTCTGCTGCGCCGCTGAGGCCTTCGGGCTAGGCGGCCCGGCCGCTGCCCAGCACCACCGCGCTGGCCGCAACGACCATCGCCATGCCGGCGATCTGTCGTACGTCGAGCGTCTGGCCGAGCACGACCAGCCCGGCGAGGGCGGCGACCGCCGGTTCGAGGCTGAGCAACACCCCGAACGTCGACGCCGCCATCCGGCGCAGCGCGATCAGTTCGAGGCTGTACGGGATCAGCGACGACAGCAGCGCCACACCGAGGCCCTGCACGGGAACCCACCCGCTGACCAACGACGACCCGGCGGTCACGATGCCCACCGGCAGCAGCACGACAGCGCCCATCGACAACGCGATCGCCAAGCCGTCGAGCTGGTCGAAGCGCGCGCCGGTGTGGCCGCTGGTCACGATGTACGCCGCCCAGCACGCACCCGCCAGCAGCGCGAAACCGATGCCGGCGTGATCGAGCGACGACCAGGGCTGGGACAGTGCCCCGGAGATCAGCAGCACGCCGACACCGGCGGCCGCGATCGCGAGCCCGTCCCACAACCGACGGGACAGGACGGCGGCGAGCACCAGCGGCCCGACGAACTCGATCGTCACCGCGACGCCGATCGGCAGGCGGGCGATCGCCTCGTAGAAGCTGACGTTCATCACGACCAGGGCGGCCGCGTACGCGCTCACGGCGCCCCAGTCGGCGAGCGTGCGGCCACGCCAGCGCGGGCGTACGACGGCGGTCAGCGCGATCGCCGACAGGACGATGCGCAGGGCGACCGCGCCGACCGGGCCGACGCTCGGGATCAGCGTGACCGCGAGCGCGCCACCGAACTGGACCGACGCGATCGCGGCGAGCACCAGGGCGACCGGGGGAACCGGGCGCCGGTCGGACGCGCTCAGGCCAGGATCCGTCCGGCGCAGGTCAGGGTCTGCAGTCGCGCGGCGGACAGCTGCTCCTCGACCACGGCGGCTCCCGACTCGGGAGCGTGCAGCATCACGCCGCGGCGCACCACGATGCCGACGTGGTGGATGTCCTTGCCCGGGTGGGCGAAGAAGTAGAGGTCACCGGGACACACCTCGTCAAGCGGCACGTCGACCGCGCTGTGGTACTGGTCGCCGGCGTCGCGGGGGATCCGGTAGCCGAGTTCGCGGGCGACGTGGTGGACGAGGCCGGAGCAGTCGAGGCCGGTGACCGTCGTGCCGCCCCACAGGTAGCGCAGTCCGATGTGGCGCCGTGCGGTCGCCAGGAAGTCGTCGGCCGACACCGGCAGCGGTCCGGGAACGGGTTCGTCGGCGTCACCGGCACCGGTCGCCAGGTGAGCCGTGCGGACCCAGCCCGGATAGCCGCGCGGGTCGCTGTCGTGCGGCTGCCAGGGGCAGACGACGCGGGTCCACTCGCCCTCGGAGTCGATGATCTCGACCGGCTCACCGCGGGTGAGTTCGGTCTCGATCCGGTCCAGGAGTCCGGTGCGTCCGTCGGCCGCGTCGACCGGGTGGACGTCCATCGCGGCCAGCCAGCCGGCGTGGTCGGGCTGCTCCTGGAGCATGGGGGAGTCGACCTCGCGGGGTGCCTCGGGCAGGCGCCACAGCACCGTCGAATCCACGCGTACGTGAGCGTTCGCGGTCATGGTCGGGTCACCAGCCACGCTTCCTCCATTCCGGTAGGGACGGTCGTTCGGCGCCGAGCGTGGTGTCGTCCCCGTGTCCCGGGTAGACCCACGTCGCGTCACCGAAGCGGCCGAAGAGTCGTTCCTCGACGTCGTCGATCAACTGTGAAAAGGATTGGTAATCATAGCGATTCGTCGCTCCGACACCGCCGGGGAACAGTGTGTCACCGGTGAACAGGTGCGCGTCACCCGAGGCATCGGTGACGGAGAGCACGATCGAGCCGGGGGTATGACCGCGTACGTGGGTGGCGGTGGCGACGAGGTCGCCGATCCGGACGGTGTCGCCGTCGGTCAGCCGGTGGTCGACCGGCACCGGGAGCTCGTCCGCGTCGTCGGCGCCGGCGTACGTCGGGGCGCCGGTCTCCTGCACCGCGTCGGGCAGTGCGCCGACGTGGTCCCAGTGGCGGTGCGTGGTCAGCACGCCGACGACCTCCCGGACGTCGGCGCTGCGGATCAGATCGGCGATCACCGGCCAGTCGGCGGCGGCGTCGATCAGCAACGCGTCGCCGGTGGCCGCGTCGCGGATCAGGTACGCGTTGTTGCTCATGCTGCCGACCGCAACCTTGCTGATCGTCGCGGTCCCGATGTCGCGCACCTGCGGTGCGGCGCCGGGGACGACCCGACCGTCGTACGTCATGGCGAAGCCTTCCTGCCGTGGCCCGGTGAACAGCCCGGTGTCCTGCCCCCAGTCACCCCTCGGGGTCCACCGTAGACCGGCCGTCGACCGATGTTGTCGGTGGTGACACCTAGCATGTTGATCGTGTCTGCAGCCACCTCGAGTTCCGCCGCCCCGCGACCCGTCGGTCGAGTCACCCACGACCACCTCCGGGTGCGTGGTGCGCGCGAACACAACCTGAAGAACATCAACGTCGACCTGCCCCGCGACAGCCTCGTCGTGTTCACCGGCCTGTCCGGTTCGGGCAAGTCCTCGCTCGCCTTCGACACGATCTTCGCCGAGGGGCAACGCCGCTACGTCGAGTCCCTGTCCGCGTACGCCCGGCAGTTCCTCGGTCAGATGGACAAGCCCGACGTCGACTTCATCGAGGGGCTGTCCCCGGCGGTGTCGATCGACCAGAAGTCGACCAACCGCAACCCGCGTTCGACGGTCGGAACGATCACCGAGGTCTACGACTACCTCCGCTTGTTGTACGCCCGCGCGGGCCGACCGCACTGCCCGGTCTGCGGCGAGCCGGTCGCCAAGCAGACCCCGCAGCAGATCGTCGACCAGCTGCTGCAGCTGCCCGACCGCACCCGCTTCCAGGTGCTGGCGCCGGTGGTCCGCGAACGCAAGGGCGAATACCTCGACCTGTTCGCCGAGCTGCAGACCAAGGGCTACTCGCGTGCCCGGGTCGACGGCGAGGTCGTCACGCTCTCCGAGCCGCCGAAGCTGGCCAAGCAGAAGAAGCACTCCATCGACGTGGTGGTCGACCGGTTGGTCTCCCGGGGCCCCGACGACGCCTCCGGCAAGCAGCGGCTCACCGACTCGGTCGAGACCGCGCTGGGCCTCGCGGGTGGTTTGGTGCTGATCGAGTTCGTCGACCTCGACGCCGACGACCCGCAGCGGGAGCGGCGCTTCTCCGAAAAGATGGCCTGCCCGAACAACCACCCGCTGGCGGTCGACGAGATCGAGCCTCGGTCGTTCTCCTTCAACAGCCCGTTCGGCGCCTGCCCGGCCTGTACCGGTCTGGGCACCGAACTGGAGGTCGACCCCGAACTGCTCATTCCCGACGAGGACAAGTCGATCAACGACGGCGCGATCCTGCCGTGGGCGTCCGGTTCGGGGTCGAGCGACTACTTCACCCGGGTCATCGGCGCGCTCGGCGAAGACCTCGGGTTCTCCCTCGACACCCCGTGGCGCGCCCTGCCCGAGCGGGCGAAGCAGGCGCTGCTCCACGGGCAGAACTACAAGGTCCACGTGAAGTTCCGCAACCGCTACGGCCGGGAGCGCAGTTACACCACCGGCTTCGAGGGCGTCGTGCCCTTCGTCAAGCGGCGCCACTCCGAGACCGACTCCGACTGGAGCCGGGAGCGGTACGAGGGCTACATGCGGCAGGTCCCGTGCCCGACCTGCCGTGGCGCCCGCCTGAAGCCGGAGATCCTCGCGGTGACGATCGGCGGCAAGTCGATCGCCGAGGTGTGTGCGCTGCCCATCTCCGACGCCGCGGGCTTCCTCGGCGAAGTCGACTTCTCGGCGCGCGAGCGGCAGATCGCCGAGCGCGTCATCAAGGAGATCGAGGCGCGCCTCGGCTTCCTGCTCGACGTGGGCCTCGACTACCTCTCGCTGGACCGCCCCGCCGGAACCCTCAGTGGTGGCGAGGCGCAGCGCATCCGCCTGGCCACGCAGATCGGGTCGGGTCTGGTCGGCGTCCTGTACGTGCTCGACGAGCCGTCGATCGGTCTCCACCAGCGCGACAACCACCGCCTGATCGAGACGCTCACCCGGTTGCGCGACCTGGGCAACACGCTGATCGTCGTCGAACACGACGAGGACACCATCGCCACCGCCGACTGGGTCGTCGACATCGGTCCGGGCGCCGGCGAACACGGCGGCGAGGTCGTTCACTGCGGTCCGGTCGCCGACCTGCTGACCAACGAACGGTCCGTCACCGGTGCGTACCTCGCCGGTCGCCGGTCGATCGAGACACCGGCGATCCGTCGTCCCCACGACGGGCGCGAGATCGTCGTCCGTGGAGCCCGCGAACACAACCTGGCCAACGTCGACGTCGCCTTCCCGCTCGGCAATCTGATCGCCGTCACCGGCGTGTCCGGCTCGGGCAAGTCGACGCTGGTCAACGAGATCCTCTACAACGTGCTGGCCAACCAGCTGAACGGCGCCCGCCACGTGCCGGGTCGCCACCGCACGGTCGAGGGCCTCGACCAGCTGGACAAGGTGGTCCACGTCGACCAGAGCCCGATCGGGCGTACGCCGAGGTCCAACCCGGCGACGTACACCGGCGTGTTCGACAACATCCGCAAGCTGTTCGCGGAGACCACCGAGGCGAAGGTGCGCGGCTACCAGCCGGGTCGCTTCTCGTTCAACGTCAAGGGCGGACGCTGCGAGGCGTGCACCGGCGACGGCACGATCAAGATCGAGATGAACTTCCTGCCGGACGTCTACGTCCCGTGCGAGGTGTGTCACGGCGCCCGATACAACCGGGAGACGCTCGAGGTCCACTTCAAGGGCAAGACCATCTCGCAGGTGCTCGACATGCCGATCGAGGAGGCGAAGGAGTTCTTCGCGGCCGTGCCGGCCATCGCGCGCCACATGAACACCCTCGTCGACGTCGGTCTGGGCTACGTACGCCTGGGGCAGCCGGCCCCGACGCTGTCCGGTGGCGAGGCCCAGCGCGTGAAGCTGGCCGCGGAGCTGCAGAAGCGGTCCACCGGTCGCACCATCTACGTGTTGGACGAGCCGACCACGGGTCTGCACTTCGAGGACATCCGCAAGCTGCTGGGTGTGCTGCAGGGCCTCGTCGACAAGGGCAACACGGTCGTGGTGATCGAACACAACCTCGACGTGATCAAGTCCGCCGACTGGTTGATCGACATGGGTCCCGAGGGCGGTTTTCGCGGCGGCACCGTCGTGGCCACCGGCACCCCGGAGGAGGTTGCCCAGGTCGCCGAGAGCCACACCGGTCGCTTCCTGAAGCCGTTGCTGGAGGCGGCCGAGGCGGCCCGGCCGTCGACCCGTCGGGCCACCGCGCAGACCGCGAAGAAGGCGCCTGCCAAGACCGCTGCGAAGAAGACGGCGGCCAAGGCGCCGGCGAAGAAGGCGCCTGCCAAGACCGTCGCGAAGAAGACGGCGGCCAAGGCGCCGAAGACAGCGGCCAAGAAGTCGGCCGGCTGACCCGAGGACCCCGAGGTGTGTGAATTCCCGACCGATCGTTGAGCATTCACACACCTCGCGGACAGGGACGAGTGGCAGGCTGGGATCGTCCAGCACCGCCCGTCGATGCCCGAGGAGTCCTTCCATGGTCGAGTCCGCCCACACCCCAGACCGTCGTTCGATGCTGCGTGGGATGGGCGTGATCGCCGCTGCCGGTGGCCTCGCCGCGTGCGGCAGCGACTCCGGGAGCGGCACCACCGTGCCGAAGTCGAAGGTCGCGGTCGGCGGCGGCTATCTCGACACCGCTCACCAGATCGTCGTGTCGCAGCCGAAGGCCGGCGAGTTCACCGCGTTCAGCACGATCTGCACCCACCAGGGATGCCCGATGACATCGCTGTCCGGCACCACCATCAGCTGCTCCTGCCACGGCAGCCAGTTCAAGATCACCGACGGCTCGGTGACGAACGGACCGGCGTCGTCGCCGCTGACCGCGAAGAAGGTCACCGAGAGTGGGGACAACCT
>JASLFY010000415.1 GCA_030150425.1 Yimella sp.
GTTCGGCGGACTCACCCACGAGCCGGCAATCACGTTGGCAGACAAGCTGATTCGGCTCTCCCCCGGCGACTCCCTGAACCACGTCTTCTTCGCCGACAGCGGTTCGGTGTCGGTCGAGGTCGCGCTCAAGATGGCCTGGCAGGCCCACGCCGCAGCAGGTCGGCCGCGCTCGAAGGTGTTCACCGTGCGCGGCGGCTACCACGGCGACACGCTCTCGCCGATGAGCGTGTGCGACCCGGTGAACGGGATGCACACCCTCTTCTCCGGGGTCCTCCCCCAGCAGGTCTTCGCGCCACAGCCACCCGGCGGACTCGACGCACCGCTGGACGCCTGGGAGGCCGCGACCCGCCGGCTGTACGCCGACCACGCCGACGACATCGCGGCGGTCATCGTCGAACCGGTGCTGCAGGGCGCGGGCGGGATGTGGATCTACCCGCCGGCCGCCGTACGCGTGCTGGCCGAGCTGGCCCGCTCGAACGGGGCGCTGCTGATCTTCGACGAGATCGCCACCGGTTTCGGGCGTACCGTAACCCTCTGGGCCGCGGACCGCTGCGAGGTCGAGCCGGACATCCTGTGCGTCGGCAAGGCGCTGACCGGCGGCTACCTGACGATGGCCGCAGTGCTGTGCTCCGACGCGGTCGCCGAGGCGGTCTCGGCCGAACCGGCCGGCGCGCTGATGCACGGCCCCACCTTCATGGCCAACCCGCTCGCCTGCGCGATCGCGAACGCCTCCCTCGACCTGCTGACCGACGAGCGACTCGATCGCGTGAATTCCATTGGCAATGTGTTGAATTCGGCGCTCGAACCGGCACGCAGCCTGGCCGGCGTCCGCGACGTACGCTCCATCGGCGCTGTCGGGATCATCCAGCTGGACTCCCCGCGAGACCTCGCCCCGGCATCCGCCGCGGCGCTCGAGCAGGGCGTCTGGTTGCGCCCCTTCAAGGACCTGATCTACGCGATGCCGCCGTACGTCTGCACCGACGACGAGGTCGCGCAGATCGGCACCGCGATGGTCGCCGCGGCGAAGGCCGTGTCGTGAACTCCTTCGAGAACCACCTGAAAGACGTTGCCGAACAACGGGATTCAGCCGGGCTGACTCGGCGGTTGTCGTCCGAGCACCCGACCGGGTTGATCGACCTGGCCGGCAACGACTACCTCGGGCTGCGCTCCGACCCGCGGGTCCTCGACGGCGCGGTCGCGGCGGTCAACAACTACGGCGCGGGCGCCGGCGCATCCCGGCTGGTCACCGGCACCTGGCCGGTGCACGAACAGCTCGAGGCAGAGCTCGCCTCGTTCGCGAACATGCCTGCGGCACTGGTGTTCTCGACGGGCTACCACGTGAATCTGTCGGTGTTGACCGCGCTCGGCGACGCCGACTGCCTGATCGTCTCCGACGCCCACAACCACGCCTCGCTGATCGACGGCGCCCGGCTCGCGCGAGCCGCTGTCACGGTCACGCCACATCTCGATATCGCCGCGATCGAGGTCGCCCTGCGTGACCGCCACCAGACGCGGGCGATGATCGTCGTGGAGTCGGTCTTCTCGGTGCTCGGTGACAGCCCCGACCTGGCCGTGCTGCACTCCCTCGCCGAGCAGTACGACGCCCTCCTGGTCGTGGACGAGGCCCACGGGATCGGGGTGGTCGGCGACGGATCGGGTCTGGGTTCCGCTCTGCCGCAGAAGGATCGGCTGGTCGTCACGACGAGCTTGTCGAAGTCGCTCGCCACCCAGGGCGGCGCCGCGTTGTGCAGCGAGCTGGTGCGCGACCACCTGATCAACGCCGCCCGACCGTTCATCTTCGACACCGGCCTGACCCCGGCCTGCGCGGGGGCCGCACTGGCCGCGCTGCGCATCCTGCGCGCCGAACCCGAGCGGGCCGAGCGGGTCCGCTCCGCCGCCGGTCGCCTCGCCGACGCGCTCGGTGTCGACCGTCCGGCCGGAGCGGTGTTGTCGGCGCCGATGCCCGGCCCGGCCGAGGCGTTGGCCGCGGTCGCCCGGGCCGGCGAGGCGGGCGTACGGATCGGGTGTTTCCGTCCCCCGTCGACGCCGGACGGCACCTCCCGGCTGCGGCTGACCGCCCACGCCACCCTGACCGAGACCGAAATCGCCCACGCCACAACAGTTCTGAGCTCGCTATGACACCCGTCCTGATCATCACCGGCACCGACACCGAGATCGGCAAGACCGTCACGACCACCGCAATCGCGGCCGCTTTGGCGAGCCGCGGCCAACGAGTGGTGATGGTGAAACTCGCCCAGACCGGCGTCGTCGGCGACGAGGAGGGCGACGCCGGCTTCGTCGCGCGCCTGGCCGGGGTCGAGACCCGCGAGTTCGTCCGCCTGCCGGAACCGCTCGCCCCCGACGTGGCCGCGCGTCGCGCCGCAGTCGCCATCCCGACGGTCGCCGACCATGCCCGCTCGCTGGCCGAGCTCAGCGAATCCGGCGACTTCGACGTGATCCTCGCCGAGGGGTCCGGCGGACTGCTGGTCAACCTCGACGCCGACGGTGGGTCGATCGGTGACCTCGGAAACGCGCTGCAGGGCAACGGCGTTCGCTCCGGTTACGTCGTGGTCTGTCGGTCCGGACTGGGCAGCCTCAACCACACCCAGCTGACCCTGGAGGCGCTGGAGCGCCGCGGTGGCGACCTGGTCGGCGTCGTGATCGGGTCCGTCCCGGCGGAGCCCGACCTGGCCACCCGCACGAACGTCGAGGAGTTGCACCGGATCGCCGGCGGGCGGGTTCTCGGGTCGGTCCCGGCCGGTGCCGGCGCGCTCGACCCGGCCGACTTCCGTGCGCAGGCGCCGGCCTGGGTGACGCTGTAACGGCGCGGAAAATCGGCGGCGCCGACCCGCGCCCGAACCCTACGGTTGGCGGGTGACCGATCCCCTGCTGACCGCGTACGACGAACAGTTGCGCCACCTCGCCGAGGTGGCCGGCGCGACCGAGATCGTCGACCACGCCCCGTTGCTCTGGGCGCGCTTCGAGGACTCCGGCTTCGTGACCTACCGCTCGCTGGCCGACCAGGACGTCGAGCGGCTCGTCGCCGACACCGTCGCCCACTTCCGCGACGACACCGACGTGGCCGAATTCGAGTGGAAGACAAGGGGACACGACGCCCCGGCCGACCTCGGCGACATCCTGACCGCCCACGGACTGGTCGGCGAGGAGGTCGAGACGGTCATGGCGGGCGAGATCGACGGGTTGGTCGGCGACGTCGAGCTGCCGGCTGGAATCACGGTGCGTCAGGCGGGGGTCGGCGGCGACCTGACCGACGACGTACGCCGGGCCGCGACGATGCAGGACGAGGTCTTCGGCGGTGGCGGGCATGGCTGGGAGGCCACCCTGCGACGCCTGCAGCAGAGCGACGGGCTGGCGACGATGTGGCTCGCCGAGGCCGACGGCGAGGTGATCAGCGCCGGCCGGCTGGAGATCGTCACGGACACCGAGTTCGCGGGGCTGTGGGGCGGCGCGACCCGTGCGCAGTGGCGCGGCAAGGGCATCTATCGGGCGATGACCGCGGCCCGCGCCCGCTACGCCGGTGCCCAGGGCGTGCGCTACCTGCAGTCGGACTGCACCGAGATGTCCCGCCCGATCCTGGAGCGCAGCGGGCTGCGCCGGATCACCACCACGACGCCGTACGTCTGGAAGCGCTGACCCCTTTGCGAGGATGGCGCCATGGCTTACCGC
>JASLFY010000235.1 GCA_030150425.1 Yimella sp.
CGGAGTCACCGCCGCCCGGCATCACCAGGCCGTCGGTCCGCTCCAACGCCGCGACCAGCAGCTCGGGCTCCTCGACGGCGATCAGCACCGGCAGTCCCCCGGCGGCGACGATCGCGGCCGCGACCGCACGACGTACTTCCAGGCCGACCACCCCCTCGCTGGTGTCGTCGGAGGTGTAACGGGCGGCGACGGCGATGACGGGGCGGTCCATGCGTCCAGCCTAGGAGCGACGCACCATCAGTCGCTCGTTCGGCGCACCGAAGCCGAGACGTTCGTACAGGCTGCGCGCCTTCGGCTCGGCGTTGAGCTGGTAGCGCTCGATCGCGTGGTCGTCACCCCAGGCGATCATCTCGGTCATCATCCGCTCGGCCACCTTGTTGCCGCGCGCGGCCGGGGTCACGAACACGTTCTTGACGTGCAGCCACCCCGTCGTCGGGCGGCACAGACTGGGCAGCTTGCGCACCCAACTGGTCTGGACGAACCCGATCGCGGTGCCGTCGACATCGAACGCCAGCCAGGTCGGCATCTGGTCGAAGTCGGCGAGCCAAGCGTCGGCGTACTCGGCGATGAACCCGGGCCGGTTCGTGCCGCCGTACTCCAGATCGGCCTGCAGCGTCAGCGCGCCGAGGATCAGCGCGTGATCGCGCTCGGCGCGGACGATGCGTGCAGTCATGCAGGAATACAAGCACACGCCCGGCCGACGGGTCGGCCTCCGCGCCCCGGGCGCGGCCGGGCCGTCAGTTCGCGGTGGCGCTGCTCTCGCGCAGCGTGTTGCCGCTCATCGACTCCAGTTCCGCGCCCGCGGTCTCGGGGATCTGGCTCTTCACGAAGAAGAACGACACCAGGGCGAAGAAGGCGTAGCCGCCGTAGATGAAGCCGAGGCCGACGCGGTCGGACAGCCACGGGAACGACACCGACACGATGAAGTTGCAGATCCAGTTGGCCGCGGCGCCGATGGCGAGGGCGTACGCCCGCTGCCGGTTCGGGAACATCTCGCCGAGCAGGACCCAGACGACCGGTCCCCAGGTGGCGGCGAAGAAGATGACGAACAGGTTCGCGCCGATCAGCGCGATGACGCCCCACGGCTCGGGCAGCGACACGTTGTCGCCGCTGCCGATCTGGTGGAAGAACGCCAGCGACGCCATGCCGAGGCCGACCAGCATGCCGATCGAACCGATCAGCAGCAGCCGGCGGCGACCGAAGCGGTCGACGAACAGGATCGCCACGAAGGTGAGCAGCACGTTGATGACCGAGGTGATCACCGAGGTCGTGAACGAGTCGGACTCGCTGAATCCGACCGACTTCCACAGCGTCGTGGAGTAGTAGAAGATCGCGTTGATGCCGACCAGCTGCTGCAGCCCGGCCAGCGCGATACCGGCCCAGACCAGCGGCTTCAGGCCGAGGAACTCGCCGCGGATGTCGCGGAAGCTGGCCCGGTCCTCCTGGCTGATCGTGTCGCGGATCTCCGCGATCTTGCCGTGCGGGTCGTTCTCGCCCATGTCGCGCAGGACGTGCTCGGCGACGTCCTCCTTGCCCTCCCGGACCAGGTAGCGCGGCGACTCGGGCAGACCGAGGGCGAGCAGGGCGTACACCAGCGCGGGGACCGCGCCGACCAGGAACATCCAGCGCCAGGCGGACAGCCCGAACCAGCTCTCGTTCGCCGCGTCACCGGCGACGTTCGCGATGAAGGTGTCGGACAGCAGTGCGGCGAAGATGCCGACGGTGATCGCGAGCTGGTGCAGCGACGTGAGGCCGCCACGCATCCGCGCCGGCGCGATCTCGGAGATGTACGCCGGGGAGATCACCGATGCGATACCGATGCCGAGACCGCCGATCACCCGCCAGAACATCAGCTGGTAGACGCCACCGGCGAAACACGACCCGATCGAGCTGATCAGGAACATCGCGGCGCCGACGAGCATGACCGGCTTGCGGCCGAACCGGTCGGCCAGACCGCCTGCGTACCAGGCGCCGACCGCACAACCGAGCAGTGCGATGGCGACGGTGAACCCCTTGATGCCGGCGCCGAGGCCGAAGCCGCTGCCGATCGCGTCGACCGCGCCGTTGATCACCGCCGAGTCGAAACCGAAGAGGAAGGCACCGACCGCGGCCGACAGACTCGCCGCGATCACCTTCCCCCGACTGTGTGGGTGGGTGGGAGCTGTGCTCATCGCGGAGTCCCTTCGTCGGGTCGACAGGTTCGGCGCTCGACGCTACTCCCCCGCTCTGCCGTGTGGGGCCCAGGGATCCGGCGGAGAAGCCGTTGTGACACAGCCCGCTTCAGAACCCTCTGGCGCAATTCAGTTGTTTCCTTACAATCGTTGTATGCAGACAACCAAACCCACTCCGGTCGGCCTGTGGCTGTCGATGATGGGCATCGTCATGGACCACAAGTGGTACTTCGCCGAGCGCTTCGAGCAGAAGCTGCCGGTGCCGTACAGCCGCTACCGGGCGCTGCGTCGGGTCGAGCAGCAGCCGCGCAGTCAGCGTGAACTCGCCGCGGCGATGGGTGTGGACGCGCCGGCGATGACCGGGATCGTGAACGACCTGGTCGACCACGGTCTCGCCACCCGCGAGCCCCATCCGTCGGACGGACGGGTCAAGCTCGTCACCGTCACCCCGGCCGGGCGCGCGTGGCTCGACGAGGTGCGTTCCCTGCCCGACGGCGCGCCGCCGCTGATGAACACCCTCACCCGGGACGAACGGCGCGAACTGGCCCGACTGCTGGACAAGCTGCAGGCAGGAGCGCAGGCGTGACGACACGTACGACCCTCGGCGAACCGCCGCTGCAGGTGCACGAGTTCGACAGCCGCCGGCGCTGGCTGGTCGTCGGCATCTGCTGCATGAGCCTGTTCATCGTCGGCATCGACACCAGCGGCCTGAACCTCGCACTCCCCTCGATCCAGCGGGACCTGAGTTCGTCGTACTCGCAGTTGCAGTGGGTGATCGACGCCTACTCATTGGTGCTCGCCGGCCTGCTGATGCTGTCGGGCTCGTCGGCCGACCGCTTCGGTCGCCGCCGTGTCTTCCGGATCGGCCTGACGCTGTTCGGTCTCGGCTCGCTGCTCTGCTCGCTCGCCCCGTCCATCGGAGTGCTCATCGCGGCGCGGATGGTGCAGGCCGTCGGCGGCTCGATGCTCAACCCGGTCGCGATGTCGATCATCACCAACACGCTGCACGACCCGCGCGAGCGGGCCAAGGCGATCGGCCTGTGGGGCGGCACGATCGGTCTGTCGATGGCGCTCGGCCCGGTGGTCGGCGGCGCACTCGTCGACGCACTCGACTGGCGCGCGATCTTCTGGGTCAACCTGCCGGTCGTGGCGGCCGCACTCCTGCTGACCACCCGGTTCGTCCCCGAGTCGCGTGCCGAACGGGCCCGCCGGTTCGACCCCGTCGGCCAGGTCACCGTCATCGTGCTGCTGGCCACCCTGACGTACGGGATCATCGAGGGCCGCGGTCTCGGCTGGAGTTCGCCGACCGTGCTCGGCTGCTTCGCCGTCGCCGCGCTCGCGCTGGTGCTGCTGGTCGGTTACGAACGTCGGCGGGTCGAACCGCTGCTGGACCCGACCTTCTTCCGCAGCGTGCCGTTCAGCGGCGCGGTCCTGACCGCGATCCTCGGCTTCTCCGCGATGGGCGGCTTCCTGTTCCTGAACACGCTCTACCTGCAGGACGTACGCGGCCTGTCGCCGTTGAACGCCGGTCTGATGACGCTGCCGATGGCCGGGATGACCGCGGTCTGCTCCCCCATCTCCGGCCGGGTCGTCGGCGCTCGCGGTCCGCGGCTGCCGATGCTCGTGGCCGGCACCGGCATCTCGCTCAGCGCACTGATCCTGCTGACGCTGCGCCCCGACACCCCGTACGCGGTGCTGGCGCTGGCGTACCTGTTGTTCGGCATCGGGTTCGGGTCGCTGAACGCCCCGATCACCAACACCGCGGTGTCCGGCATGCCGCGCGCACAGGCCGGCGTCGCCTCAGCCGTCGCCTCGACGAGCCGGCAGGTCGGCACCTCGCTCGGCGTCGCCGTCTTCGGCGCGGTGGTGTTCGGTCGGCTGTCCGGGTCCTTGGAGTCCGGCCTCGCGTCCGCCAGTCACGCCGGCTGGGCGCTGATGCTCGGCTGCGGCGTCGGCATCCTGGCCATGGCGCTGCTCACGACCAGCGGCTGGGCGCTGCGCTCCCGGGACCGGGTCGCGGCGCAGATGAAGACGTCCTGAGACGCCCCGTTGGCTGGTTGGTGTTGCCAGAGCAACACCGACCAGCCAACGGAGTTCAGTTGACGTCGGCGGCCGTGGTGCCTGCGAGACTGTCGCCATGACCGGCCCACGGGTTAAGGCGATGCTCATCGCACCGAACGGCGACCTCTCCGCGCACGCAGTCTCGCTCCTGCCGCCGACCGTGGAGAACCCCGGCGGCTACCACCGGCTCATCGGTGGCGGCGTCGAGTTCGGCGAGTCGCACGAGGCCGCCGTGCGCCGCGAGGTACGTGAGGAACTGGGTAGCGAGATCGTCGACCTGCGCCTTCTGGGCACTGTCGAGAGCAGCTACGAGATCGATGGACGACCGGGTCACGAGATCGTGTTCCTCTACGCCGGGCGGCTCGACCCATCGCCCCCGGTGACCGGCGGCTTCCTCACCGAGGACGGTGACCGGATCCCTGTCGTATGGCGCACGATCGACGACGTCGCAGAGACCCTGCCGCTCTACCCCGCCGCCGCCGGCGAACACGTGCGACGACTGGCCGGACCCGCCGCGCGACTGGATCAGCGTCGGGCGACGATCGACGCGTACGACCGCTTCGCGGACGCGTACGCCGACGCCGCCCCGGCTCTGACGGCGGACCTGGTCCGGGAGTTGGGCCACTTCGCGGCTGCCGTGGACCGGACGGGGACAGTGCTGGAGATCGGTTCTGCCGGCGGCCGCGACGCGCTCGCGATCGAGGACGCCGGGGTGCGCGTCGACCGTACGGACATATCCGCAGCCTTCGTCGAGCGACTGCGCCGGGCCGGTCACTCCGCACGAGCGCTGGATCCACTGCGCGACGACATCGGCGGTCCGTACGCCGGTGTGTGGGCGAACGCCGTTCTGCTGCATCTCGATCGCTTCGAGTTCGCGATCACGCTGAGGCGCTTGTACGACGCCACGGTCCCCGGCGGCAGCCTCTTCCTGACGCTCAAGGAGGGCGACGGTGAAGGGTGGTCGCGGCACGGTGCGATCGACGAGCCGCGCCACTTCACCTACTGGCGTGAACCAGACCTGCGACGGGCCCTCGCAGCCGCCCGCT
>JASLFY010000348.1 GCA_030150425.1 Yimella sp.
CGCCGTCCGTGAGCGACGCCATGGCCCGCAGTGCCCCGCACCCCGGGCAGTAGTAGCCGGTCAGGGCCAGGAACGGGCAGGTCGGGTAGTGACCCGGCGAGCGCGGGTCGACGGTGTGCAGCACCAGCCCCGCCGCGACGACCCCGGCGCCGAGCAGCAACGGGCCGGCCATCCGTCGCGGACGGCCGTGGCGCGGGCGCCAGTCCGGGCCGATGGTGCTGTGCGTGACGAACAGGCCCTTGCGCGGCGGCGTCAAGCCGGCCGGAGAGACCGACAGACGGGTCAGCGGATCGATCGTCGACTCCACCATCGTTGCCTTCCTCCCGTCTCGCGCCCACCATTTCGGCGAGCGACCCTGGCGCGCGTGTGCGCACATGGTCGCACCTACTCTGGAACGGTGACCACCGCCCCGGACTCCCGTGCATCGGCCGAGCCGCGCGACCAGCGCCCGATGCTGCGTCGCATCGGGCCGAGTGTTCTGGCTGCCGGTGCCGCGACAGCGGCCACCGTCGCGCTCCACGTGCGCGACCCGCACCAGAGCGGCAGTTGGGGAAAGTGCCCGTCATTGCTGCTGTTCGGCCTCTACTGCCCCCTGTGTGGTGGCCTGCGCGGCGTCAACGACCTGACCCGCCTGGACATCGGCGCCGCCTTCTCCAGCAACGCCTTCGACTTCGTGCTGCTCCCACTGCTGATTCTCTGGTGGTGCCTGGTTCTGCGAGACCGTGCGCGCGGATCAACCCGGACCTGGTTCTCGTACGCACCGGACGGCCGATGGACCACGGTGCTGCTCGCACTTGCCCTGGTGTTCACCGTGGTCCGCAATCTGCCGTTCGGCTCGGCTCTGGCGCCCTGACGCGGCGAGTGAACGACGAAGGCACCCGGCGAACCGGGTGCCTTCGTCGTGACCGGACCTGATCAGCGGTTGGTGTAGTAGACGATGTTTCCGATCACACCGACGACCAGCAGCACCGCACCGACGATGATCGCCCACTGGGCCTTCTTCTCACCGGTCTGGGTTCCGTTGGAGGCCTTGATCTCCGACTTCGCCATCACACCGAGCACGATGCCGGCGATCGACAGCAGGCCGCAGCAGATACCGAGGATGCTCAGGATCAGGGCGATCTGGGCCTTCTTGTTCTCCTGCACCGGCATCTGACCGCCGTAGCCCGCCTGCGCCGGGTCGTACTGCGGGGCCGCGCCGTAGCCGGCCTGCTGGTTGTAGTCCGGCTGGCCGTACTGCCCGGCCTGCTGCCCGTAGTCGGGCTGCTTCTGCTCGTACGGCTGGTCCGAGTTGTACGGCTGGTTCGGGTCGTACGGCTGGTTCGGGTCCTGCGACGATCCGTAGTTGCTCATGTTTCCCTCCTGCGGCGATGTCGCCGTTGTCCCACCGGCATGTCCCGGCGTATCGAGGCCAGCTTAGGAAATGCCGTCCGCCGGCCGGGTGCTCCGACGCACCGAATACCGCTGCGGGTCAGCGGGAAGCGCGCTTCATCGCCACCTGGTAGAGCGTCACCGACGCGGCGATCCCGGCGTTGAGGGATTCGACCGAGGAGCTCATCGGCACCGACACGATCTGGTCGCAGGTCTGGGCGACGAGGCGGGACAGACCCTTGCCCTCGGAACCGACCACGACGACCAGCGGCTCGTTCGCCAGCTCGAGCGCGGGCAGCTCCACGTCGCCGTCCATGTCGAGACCGATCACGAAGAAGCCGGCCTTGCGGTACTCCTCCAGCGCGCGGGTCAGGTTGCCCGCCTTCGCCACCGGAATTCGGGCAGCCGCACCGGCCGAGGTCTTCCAGGCGGCCGCCGTCATCCCCGCCGAGCGACGCTCGGGAACGACGACACCGTGGCCGCCGAACGCACCGACGGAGCGGATGATCGCGCCGAGGTTGCGCGGGTCGGTGATGCCGTCCAGCGCGACGATCAGCGGAACGCCGGGGGTCTCCGGGTCGATGAGGTCGGCCGGGTGGGCGTATTCGTACGGCGGGATCTGCAGCGCGAGGCCCTGGTGGACCGCGTCGTCGGTGAGCCGGTCCAGCTCACCGCGCGGGGTCTCCAGGATCGGGATCGCCCGGTCGGCCGCCAGCTTCAGCGACTCCTTGACCCGGTCGTCGGAGTCGATCCGGCCGGCGACGTACAGGGTGGTCGCGGGGATGTGCTCGCGCAGCGCCTCGACGACCGAGTTGCGCCCCGCGATGATCTCCGAGGAGGCCTTGCCGCGGCGGGAGTTCGCCGCCTTGCGCGGCGCCGACTTGGTCGCGCGCTGCGCCTGCTTGTGGGCCTTGTGGTACGGCCGGTCCGTCGCCTTCGGCGTCGGTCCCTTGCCCTCGAGGCCGCGACGCCGCTGGCCGCCGCTGCCGACGACCGCGCCCTTCTTCGAGCCGCTCTTGCGGACGGCACCACGTCGCTGGGAGTTGCCGGGCATGTGTCAGTCCTTCGTTCGGGCGGCGCGCTCGGCGGTCGTCAGCAACGACCACCGGGCACCGTCGGGGGTGTCTTCGACCGCGATACCGGCGTCGGCCAGCTGGTCGCGGATGGCGTCGGCGGCGGCGAAGTCGCGACTTGCGCGCGCCTGCTTGCGCTGGTTCAGAAGCATCTCGATCACCGCACCGAGCGAGTCCGTCGCGTCCGAGGACACGGCGCTGCTCCACTGCGGGTCGTACGGGTTCACACCGAGCACCTGCGTCATCGCGACGACCTCGAGGGCCTTGCGCTCCGCGACGTCCTCGTCGCCCTCGTCGAGGGCGGTGTTGCCCTCCCGGATGGCCTCGAAGACCACCGCGAGAGCGCCCGACACGTTGAGGTCGTCGTCCATCGCAGCCGCGAAATCGGCTGGGATCTCCACGAACTCTGTCGGCGCCTCGGGCAGCACGCGGGTCAGGAATCCCTCGATCCGGTCGACGGCCGCGGCCGCCTCGTCGAGCGCACCCTCGTGGTACTCGATCGTGGCGCGGTAGTGGACGCCGCCGAGGTAGTAGCGCAGCACCAGCGGGCGGACCGTCTTGGTCAGCTCGGACACCGCGAGAGTGTTGCCCAGCGACTTGCTCATCTTCTCGCCGCCGAGCGTGACCCAGCCGTTGTGCATCCAGTAGTGCGCGAAGCCGAGCCCGGCCGCGCGCGACTGCGCCTGCTCGTTCTCGTGATGCGGGAAGCGCAGGTCGATGCCGCCGCCGTGGATGTCGAACTCGTCGCCGAGCCAACGCCGCGCCATCGCGGAGCACTCGAGGTGCCAGCCCGGACGACCCCGACCGTACGGGGTCGGCCAGGACGCCGACTCCGGCTCGCCGGCCTTGTGGCCCTTCCAGAGCGCGAAGTCGCGCGGGTCGCGTTTGCCGCGCGGGTCGGCGTCGCCCGCGGCTTCCATGTCGTCGATCTGCTGGCGGGTGAGGCTGCCGTACTCGGGCCACGAGCGGACGTCGAAGTAGACGTCGCCGCTGCCGTCCTCGGCGGCGTACGCGTGGCCCTTCTCGATCAGAGTGTCCATCAGTTCGACCATGTCGGTGACGTGGCCGGTCGCTCGCGGTTCGTAGGACGGGCGCAGCACGCCGAGCAGGTCCAGCGCGTCGTTCGTCTCGCGCTCGTGGGTGTACGACCACTCCTGCCACGGCACGTCGTGGTCGGCCGACTTGTTCAGGATCTTGTCGTCGATGTCGGTGACGTTACGCACCAGCGTCACGTGGTAGCCGTGACCGATCGTCAGCCAGCGACGCAGGATGTCGAAGGCGACGGTGAACCGGACGTGGCCGATGTGCGGTGAACCCTGGGTGGTGAGTCCACAGATGTACATCCCGACATGGCCGGGGCGGACGGGTTCGAAGTCACGCAACTCACGCGTGGCGGTGTCGAAAATCTGCAGAGGCACCCGTGAAGTCTAGGCCAGCGCGAGGGGTCTCCCGTGCGCGCGGACTCACGCGCCCTCGGGGCGCTCCCACTGCGGCTCGCCGTCGGCCTCGTCACCGATCGTGGTGGCGTCGCCGTGTCCGGTCAGCACCGTCGTGTCCCGCGGGAGGGTGAGCAGCTTCGTACGGATCGACTCGGTGATCTGGTCGTAGTCGCTGAAGCTGCGGCCGCCGGTGGCGCCCGGCCCGCCCTGGAACAGGGTGTCGCCGGTCAGCACCACGCCCAGGTCCGCGATCCGGAAACAGCAGGCGCCCTGGCTGTGGCCCGGCGTGTGCAACACCTCGATCGTCACCCCGGCCACCTCGATCCGCTGACCGTCGGCCAGTGCATGGTCCGGCGCGCGGTCGTGGACGCGGTGCCACAGCTCGAGGTCCGCCGGGTGCAGGTGGGTCTCGGCGCCGGTCGCGGCGACGACGTCGGCGACCGCGTCGATGTGGTCGTCGTGGGCGTGCGTCGACAGGACCGCCCGGAGCGTACGGTCCCCGACCGCCGCGCGGATCGCGTCGGCGTCGTGGGCCGCGTCGACCACGACGCACTCGGTGTCGTCGCCGACGATCCAGACGTTGTTGTCGACGTCCCAGGTGCCGCCGTCCAGGCTGAAGGTGCCCGACGTGACGACCTTCTCGATCCGGGTGTTCCCGTGGGTGGCAACGATTTCGACCATGATCAGCCCTCGATCTCGACGACACTGCGGAGCACATCCCCGCCGTGCATCTTCTCGAACGCGGCCTCGACGTCGCCCAACCCGATCCGCTCGGTGATGAACGCGTCCAGGTCGAAACGGCCCTGCTGGTAGAGGTCGATCAGCATCGGGAAGTCGCGGGACGGGAGGCAGTCGCCGTACCAGCTCGACTTGAGCGCGCCGCCCCGACCGAAGACCTCGATCAACGGCAGCTCGATCTTCGTGTCCGGGGTCGGCACCCCGACCAGGACGACGGTTCCGGCGAGGTCGCGGGCGAAGAACGCCTGCTCGTACGTCTCCGGGCGGCCGACCGCCTCGACCACCACGTCGGCGCCGAAACCGCCGGTGAGTTCGCGGATCTTCTCGACCGCGTCGTCGTTCTTCGAGTTCACGGTGTGGGTGGCTCCGAACGCCTTGGCGCCCTCCAGCTTCCGGTCGTCGACGTCGACGGCGATGATCGTCGTCGCGCCCGCGACCTTCGAACCGGCGATCGCCGCGTTGCCGACGCCGCCGCAGCCGATGACCGCGACCGAGTCGCCGCGGCCGACGTTGCCGGTGTTGACGGCGGCCCCGAAGCCGGCCATCACGCCGCATCCGAGCAGACCCGCCGCGGCCGCGGACGCCTTCTCGTCGACCTTCGTGCACGGCCCGGCGGCGACCAGGGTCTTCTCGACGAACGCGCCGATGCCGAGGGCCGGGCTGAGCTCGGTGCCGTCAGTGAGCGTCATCTTCTGCTTGGCGTTGGCGGTGTTGAAGCAGTACCAGGGCTTGCCCTTGGCGCAGGCGCGGCACTGGCCGCAGACCGCGCGCCAGTTGAGCACCACGAAGTCACCCGGCTGCACCTCGGTGACGCCGTCACCGACCGCCTCGACCCGACCGGCGGCCTCGTGGCCGAGCAGGAACGGGAACTCGTCGTTGATGCCGCCCTCGCGATAGTGCAGGTCGGTGTGGCAGACGCCGCACGCCTCGATCTTCACCACGGCCTCACCCGGGCCCGGATCGGGCACCACGATGTCGACCAGTTCGACCGGCGCACCCTTGCTGCGCGCGATGACTCCCTTGACGGTCTGCGACATGACGACTCCTTCGTTCGGGTTTCGTTCGGGACTGGTGGAGCTTCGTTCCGACCGTATGGGATCGCGGCCGCCGGCGGAACGGGACCCTGCCCCGAGGTGACTGCTCGGCGGTGAGGTGACTGCTCATAAGCAGTCACCTCACCGAAACTCAATCACCTCGCGGATCGGGGTCTCGCACGACCAACGCGGTCGCGAACGCGCCGACACCCTCGCCGCGCCCCAGGAAACCGAGGTGGTCGGTCGTCGTGGCCGACACGGAGACCGGCGCTCCACCGAGGGCGGTGGACATCGCCTGCTGCGCCTCCGCCCGGCGCGGTCCGACCTTGGGCCGGTTGCCGACGATCTGCACGGCGACGTTGCCGATCCGGAAACCGGCCTCGGTCAGAGTCGCGAGGACGTCGGCCAGCATCGCGGCGCCGGTCGCGCCCTTCATCTCGGGCCGGTCGACACCGAACTGGGTGCCGAGGTCGCCGAGGCCGGCGGCGGACAGCAGCGCGTCGCACACCGCGTGGGCCGCGACGTCGCCGTCGGAGTGGCCCTCGATGCCCCGCTCCCCCGGCCAGGAAAGGCAGGCGAGGAACAGCGGCCGGTCGTCGGTGGCGTACGCGTGGACGTCGACACCGATCCCGGTGCGTGGCAGGGCGGTCATCCGCGTGTTCTCCTCAAGACGGCACAGATCCGGTCGACCGACTCCTCGACCGCCAGCTGCGCGGTGTCGATCCGCAGCTCCGGTTCGTGGTCGGCGTAGCCATGGTCCATCACCTGCGGCCAGGTGGGCGGCACGAGCCCGGAGATGTCGGCCACTCGCTCCGTGACCCGTCGTTCGTGCTCGCCCTCGTCGGAGCAGACCACCTCGACCTCGAGCACCCGTGCACCCGACGCGGCCGCCACCTGGCGCCAGGCCGAGCGGGTGATCTCCAACGGGTTCACCGAGTCGGCGACGACGCTCAGCCCGCAGGCCAACTGGTCGGCGGCCACGGAGTAGCCCACCGCATAGCCACCGACCGACGGGCGCTCGATCTCACCGGAGTCGCGCATCGCCTGCTCGATGGTGTCGACGCGGACGTACGCCGCCCGCAGCCGGGTCGCGAGCGCCCGCGCGACGGTCGACTTCCCGACGCCGGGCAGCCCGGCGAGCACCACCAGCTCCGGGGTCGCGGGCGGCACCCGCAGCCGGTGGAGGTCCTCGGGGGTCGTGACCTTGTGGGCCGCGGGGTCGCCGGCCACGACGCGTACGACACCTCCGGCGCGCTCGACCAACGCGGCGTCGTCAGTGGCCTGCTCGCCGCCGGCGTGGGCGCGTTCCAGCGCGACCCGCGTGAAGCCCTGCGGCGTCTGCACCGCGCGCAGCCGCGAACGATCGGGAGTGCCGACGACGCGGTCGTCGGCGTCGACCTGCTTCACCGTGTCGACCACGGGGAGCCCGGGCACCACCGCGTCGGCGCCGTCGAGAACGGCGTCGACCACCGAGTCGAAGAGTGCGGCGGGCGCGAAGGCGCGCGCCGCGTCGTGGACCAGCACCACGTCGACCGACGGGTCGAGCGCGGCGAGACCGGCGGCCACCGAGTCGGTGCGTTCGGCACCGCCGTCGACCAGCCGTACGCCGGGCAGCAGCCGCGCGAACTCGTCGCGGTGGGTGGGTGGCACGACCACGACGACGTCGTGGGGGCGGCGCATCCCGGCGATCGCGCGGGCCGCGTGGACCACCAGCGGCTCACCGTCGACCGCGACCAGCGCCTTCGGGATGCCGGCGCCCAGCCGGGTGCCGAGGCCGGCAGCGACGACGACGACGCCCACGACCTGGTGATCGTGGGCGTCGTTCATCAACGATGAGTGCGTCAGGAGGCGAGAACCTCGTCGAGGGTGGCCTCGGCCTTGTCCTCGTTGGTCTGCTCGGCGAGCGCCAGCTCGGAGACGAGGATCTGACGAGCCTTGGCCAGCATGCGCTTCTC
>JASLFY010000370.1 GCA_030150425.1 Yimella sp.
CCGATCTGCTCCTTCACCTGCGCGGTCAGTTCCTCGAC
Source organism: Yimella sp. (assembly GCA_030150425.1). Taxonomy (GTDB): domain Bacteria; phylum Actinomycetota; class Actinomycetes; order Actinomycetales; family Dermatophilaceae; genus Yimella. Next base: position 39 of record JASLFY010000370.1, read on the forward strand.
CATCGCACCGGGCGTCCAGTCGGCGTCGAGGCCGGCGCCGCGCCAGAGGAAGTTCTCCAGCACCCGCTGGCCGAACGTGGAGTGCATGACCTCGGGGTGCCACTGCACGCCGTACAGCTTGCGCTCGTCGTCCTCGAACGCCGCGACGGTGGCGCCCGGGGTCGTCGCGGTGACGCGTACGCCCTCCGGGGCGCGCGAGGCGGAGTCGCCGTGGCTCATCCAGACCGACTGCTGGTCGGGCTGGCCGTTGAACAGCGTCGAGGAGGTGTCGCTGATGTCGGCGTTGGTAGCGCCGTACTCGCGCAGACCGGTGTGCTCGACGGTGCCGCCGAGCGCCTTCACCATCGCCTGGAAGCCGTAGCAGATGCCGAAGACCGGCACCCCGGCCTCCAGCACGGCGGGGTCGAGCGAGGGGGCGCCCTCGGCGTAGACCGACGACGGTCCACCGGAGAGCACGATCGCGGCGGGGTTGCGCGCCAACATCTCCTGCGCGCTCAGCGTGTGCGGGACGACCTCGGAGTAGAGCGAGGCCTCGCGCACGCGGCGGGCGATGAGTTGGGCGTACTGGGCGCCGAAGTCGACGACGAGGACGGGACGTTCCTGCAGGGGGGCGTTCACCCGTCCGATCCTACCGAGAGCCGTCGGCGGCGACGTCGGCCAGTCGGGCCTGCACGTCGCGGGTGACCTTGTGCTCCAGCCAGAACGACAGGATCGGCACGAACGCGGTCAGGACGTAGCCGATCATCCGCTTGAACGACCAGCCCATCTTGCTGCCGAGGTTGTACGTCGCGCCGACGAACACCATGAACAGCAGGCCGTGGACCGGTGACCACCAGGACAACGCGTCGTTGTCCCGGCCGTACTTGAGGTACATCTCCAGGCAGAGGACCAGCAGGGCCAGACCGGCGATGACCGCCATGATCCGGAAGAAGGTCAGCGCCTTGCGGACGGTGCGGACCGCCTCGGCGCGCTGCGCGTCGGTCGTGGCCTCAGTCATCGTGGGTCTCCTTCTCGAGGGCGTCGAGCACGCCCTGACGTTTCGGTCGTACGGGTCGTGCGGCCCGCTCGGTGTCGTCGGCCTCGACCTCGTCGCGCAACATCCGCCCGTAGACGTAGATCGCGAAACACGCGAACAGCCACCACTGGACGGCGTACGCGAGGTTGACGAAGCGCAGGCCGCTCGCCGGCACCGGCGAGGGCGGCGGGATGCGGGTGATCGAGGCGGCGGTGGCGTTCGGCTGTTCGCCGATCGCGAAGACGTAGCCGTTGTAGATCGGGTCGCCCCAGAGGTTGACCAGCGACGCGATGTCGACCGAACCGATCTGTCCCGCAGGAACATTCGTGGTCGTGGGCGATTCGGCGGGCGCGAGCGCCCCGGTCACGGTCACCCGGTTCGTGGTCGGCTTCGTGGCCTGGGACGGATCGGTGACGAAGCCGCGCAGCACCACCAGGCGGGCCTTGGTGTCGGTGACCACCAGCGGGGTCAACACCCAGTAGCCACTGCGCCCGTCGAGCCGCCGGTCGGGCACCAGCAGCTGCCGCTGCGGTTCGTACGTGCCGGTCGCGGTGACCCGGCGCACCGACATGTCGGAGCGGAACGGCTCGTTGGGTTGCACCACCTGGGTGATCGGGGCGACCGGCAGGTGTTGGGCCTGCTCCACCGTCCTGCTGACGCCCTTGTCCTTGGCGACGCCGAACTGCCACAGGCCGAGCATGACCATGACGACGACGGCGGCCAGCAGGACCACCAACCACCCGAGCCAGCGGGGAGTCAGGGCGGTACGCAGCACGGTCACCAAGGGTACGTCGTGTTCCCGAGGCGCCCGACAACGCCCGTAGTAAACCGATTCGCGCGCTATAGCGACCACATTCCGTGGTTCTCACGCCGCCCTCTCGCCTCGCAGCGCGAGACCGCGTTGCACCTGACGCAGAAAGCGCTCAGGGCTCAACCGGAGGCCGAGCAACGGGATCCTCAAGACCGTGTCGCTCGCGAGCGTCACGGCATTCTGACGAAGCGCGTCGTCGACCGGATTCAACCCGAGCGAATGGTGGATCCCATCGATCTCCACCACCAAACCACACGGCCATCGCACGTCCAGGTAGATCCGCCCGTTCGGCCCCCGTCGCACCACTTGGCGTTCCGGTTCCCGAACTCCGTACGCGCGGCACAGCGCAGCGAAGTCCAACTCCCCCAATGACTCCGCACCCGCACCGATGTCCAGGGCAATACGTGCGATGAACGCCCGGCGGGCACGAACGCCGACGGTCGCCGTCGCCTGGAGCAGTTGTTCACCGCTGATGATCCGTTGCTGCACAGGCATCACCAGCAGAAGAGCGGCCTGCCGATCGCTGACTGCCCACGCTGCGGCACGGACCGCTGCGATCTCAGGTCGGACTGCCGGTGGTGCGCCCCCGAGCAACTCCCCGTCGAGCCTGCGGTTGATGTTGCGAATCCGAACTCCCGACGGATGCTGACGGTCGTCGAATCGCGGTACGGACACGTCCATGACCGGACTGTCGAAACCTGTCATGCCTGCGTAGGCGAGGGCGCTCGCACCATCCAGTGCGGCATGCCGTCCGGCCTCGAGCACGGCGTACCACCAGCGTGCTTCCACTGGATTCGCGGATGGATCGATGGTGAAGGTGCGGCTCCCCCACCGTCGCCATCGACCGGCCTGCACCTCGGCACGAACTGCCGCCCGGGACACCCCGAGATCGTGCAGGTTGCGCAGAGAGAGCACACCGCCCTGCGCGAGCGCCCGTTCAGCCACTGCGGCGCGCCGAGCCTCTCGCTCCGCCTTCGTCGTCATCACGCCACCGTGCCGGGAAAGGCGGGACGGCGCAGGGGGGCCTGTGGACAACCCCGATGTGGTCGTTATAGCGACCACATCGGTTTACTACGGGTGTAGTCAGGCAGGAATCGAGGGCATCCCCAGGTCGACCCCGGGCACCCGCCCCGGTCGTACGTCGAGCCGCCGGTACTCCGCGCCCTGCGCCGGTCGCGGGTCCGCCTCACCCTTCGCCGGCCAGCACGCGATGGCCCGCTCGGCCTGCGCGGTGATGGTCAGCGACGGGTTGACGCCGAGGTTGGCCGAGATGGCCGAGCCGTCGACGATGTGCAGATCGGGGTGGCCCCACACGCGGTGGTACGGGTCGACGACGCCGTGCTCGGGCGCGTCGCTGATCACCGCGCCACCGAGGAAGTGCGCCGTCAGCGGGATACCGAAGATCTCGCCCCAGTTGCCGCCGGCGATGCTCTTCAGCCCGGTGAGCGACGACAGACGGTCGGACATCGCGTGAATCGCCTTGTGTCCCTGCGGGATCCAGCGCGGGTTCGGTTCGCCGTGGCCCTGCCTCGAGGTGAGTCGCACCTTGCC
>JASLFY010000379.1 GCA_030150425.1 Yimella sp.
CCTCGTCTTCGCCGGGTTCCAGTTCACCTTCGCGGCGATCACCGTCGCGCTGATCAGCGGTGCGATCTCCGACCGGGTGAAGTTCTCCACCTGGCTGGTCTTCTCCGGGCTGTGGGTGACGCTGGCCTACTTCCCGCTGGCCCACATGGTGTGGGGCGGCGGTCTGCTCAGCGGCTCCAGCTCCGGCATCGCCGGAAAGCTGTTCGGGATGGCAGGTGACGTCGCGAAGGTGGCGCCGATCGACTTCGCCGGCGGCACCGTGGTTCACATCAACGCCGGCATGGCGGGCCTGGTGCTCGCGCTGGTGATCGGCAAGCGGGTCGGCTTCGGCAAGCAGCCGATGCGCCCGCACAACGTTCCGCTGGTGATGCTCGGTTCGGGCATCCTCTGGTTCGGTTGGTACGGCTTCAACTCCGGCTCGGCGCTCGGCGCCAACGAGTCCGCGGCGTTGGTCTGGGTCAACACGACCGTCGCGACCTGCGCGGCGATGATCGGCTGGCTGGTCGTGGAGCGGATCCGGGAGGGCCACATGACCTCGGTCGGTGCCGCTTCCGGCATCGTGGCCGGCCTGGTGGCGATCACCCCGGCGTGTGGCAATGTCACCCCGCTGGGCGCGATCGGTGTCGGCGCGATCGCCGGTGCGCTGGCCGCCGTGGCGATCAGCCTCAAGTACAAGTTCGGATTCGACGACTCGCTCGACGTCGTCGGCGTCCACCTGGTAGCCGGCTTCTGGGGAACCATCTCGCTGGGCGTCTTCGCCCGCGGCACCGGCCTGGCGTACGGCGAATGGCGTCAGCTGGTGGTGCAGTTGGTCATCGCGGTCGCTGCACTCGCCTACACCGCGGTCGTGACCGCGCTCATCGCTCTGGCGCTCAAGGCCACGATGGGCTGGCGGATCAGTGAGGACGACGAGGTCGCAGGCATCGACACCACCGAACACGCGGAGTCGGCGTACGACTTCGGCGGTCTGGGCGGCGGACAGCGGATCGGTCAGAATCGCCCGGAAGGCGCGACCCGCGCCGCGACCAAGGATGCAGCCGCCACGGAAGGGGCCACGGCATGAAACTCGTCACCGCCATCATCAAGCCGTTCAAGTTGGACGAGGTCAAGGAGGCGCTGGAGGCGTACGGCATCGCCGGCATGACGATCAGCGAGTCCAGCGGCTACGGCCGGCAGCGCGGCCACAGCGAGGTCTACCGCGGCGCGGAGTACAACGTCGACTTCGTTCCGAAGGTCCGCCTGGAGATCATCGTCGACTCCGACGACGCGGCCAGCGTCGCGAACGTGATCGTCAAGGCTGCACAGACAGGCCGGATCGGGGACGGCAAGGTGTGGATCATGCCGGTCGACGACGTGATCCGGGTCCGCACCGGCGAGCGCGGCACCACCGCGCTCTGAGATCGATCGGGTGAGTGATGAGTTCGCGGGTGTCCGTCCGACGAGTGGGGAGCTGACGATGTCGATCGACCACGCAGCGCAACGGCTCGACCTGGCGGGCACCCGCGAGTTCGCGCTCCCGGGAGCCGGGCCGCAGCGCCGCTCCCGGCTGCGGTCGTACGCGGTCGAACTGCTGGGGCAGTTGTGGGCCGAGGCGATCGCACCGCTCGGCCGCCGCGCGGACGACGGGGTGGCGCTCGCGGCGGTGGGCAGCCTCGGTCGTGGCGACGCCGGTCCGCTGAGCGACTTCGACCTGATCCTCCTGCACGACGGACGGACCAACTCCGCCGCCGACATCGCCCGACTCGCCGACGCGATCTGGTACCCGTTGTGGGACAGCGGGATCCGGCTGGACCACAGCGTCCGGACGCTGGGGGAGTGTCGCCGGGTGGCGACCGCCGACCTCAGCGCCACCGTCGGGTTGCTCGACATCGAACCGGTGGCCGGCGACGCGGTGCTGGTGGCCGGGGTACGCAACGGCATCGCCCACGACTGGCGGGCCAACGCGCGCAAACGGCTGCCCGAACTGATCGAGTCGCTGCGCGCCCGCCATGACCGCCACGGCGATCTGCGCACCTCCCTCGACCCCGACCTGAAGGAGGCGCGGGGCGGGCTGCGCGACATGGCGGTGCTGCGCGCGCTCACCGCGGCCTGGCTGGCCGATCGGCCGCACGGTGACGTCGACGCGGCGTACGACCGGTTGCTGGACGTGCGCGACGCGCTGCACGTCGCGACCGGGCGGGGTCGTGAGCGCCTGAGCCTGGAGGACCAGGACACGGTGACCGCGCTGCTCGGCCTGCCGGACAGCGACGCCCTGCTGACCGACGTGGTGCAGGCCGGCCGCCGGATCAGCCACGCGCTCGACGGGACGCTGCGCCGTGCCGCGCAGAGCCAGCGGGCGCGTACGCCGAGGATCGGCCCCCGCCGGCCGGTGCTCAGCCCGCTCGGTTTCGGCCTGTACGAGCACGACGGCGAGGTCGTCCTCGGACCGAACGTCGCCCCCGGCGACTCCGACCACCTGCTGCTGATGCGCGCCGCCCGGGTGGCGGCCCGGTCCGGAAATCCGTTGTCGCCCAGCACGATCGACAACCTGACCCGACGGCTGCGTCCGATCGAGGGGCAGTGGCCGGAGGTGCTGCGGGACGCCTTCCTGGACCTGCTCGCCAGCGGCCCGGCGCTGATCGCTGTCTGGGAGGCGCTCGATCTCGCCGGAGTGGTCGAGCAGTGGATCCCCGAGTGGCGGGCGGTGCGCAGCCGACCGCAGCGCAACGCCGTCCACCGCTTCACGGTCGACCGACACCTGGTCGGCACCGTGGTGGAGGCGTACGCCCGCCGTGGTGACGTCGCCCGACCCGACCTGCTGCTGTTGGTGGGCCTGTTGCACGACATCGGCAAGATCGCCGGCGTCCACGACCATGCGGTGGAGGGCGCCCCGGTCGCGGCCACCATCGCGCGTCGCATGGGACTTCCGGATCCCGACGTCGCGGTGGTCGAGCGGCTGGTGCGCGAACACCTGACGCTGGTCGAACTGGCGACCCGACGAGACGCGCAGGATCCGGGCACGGTCGCGGCGTTGTTGGCCGCGGTCGACGGGCGTGCCGACCTGCTCGACCAGCTCGCGACGCTGACCGTCGCCGACGCCCGAGCCGCCGGTCCGAAGGCGTGGACGCCGTGGCGGGAGAACCTGGTCGGTGAACTGGTCGAACGGAGCCGGGCCGCGCTGCGCGACGGCTCGCTCCCCGACGCCGCGGAACCGGTGGCCGACGACGAGCTGGTGCAGGAGGTGACCGCCGCGGTGCTGGCCGGCTCCCCGTACGCACGGGTCACGCCCACCGCTGCCGGCGCCGACGTGGTGTTGGGCGAGCGCGACCGTGGCGGGCTGTTCGCCGACTGCGCCGGCCTGCTGGCGGTCTCCGGTCTGCTGGTCCGCTCCGCCCGACTGCACACCGTGCACGGCGTCGCGGTCGACGTGTGGAGCATCGAGGCGCCGCACGGCGACCTGCCGCGCGCCGAGGAACTCGCCCGTTCGCTGCGTCAGCTGGCGGCGGGGGATCGCTCGCCGCTGCGCGCCCTGGAACTACGGCGGCGGATGCTGCAGCCGATCGGTGCTCCGCCCCCGCGGGCGACCATCGTCCCCGGCGCCTCGGCCGACGCGACCGTGCTCGAGGTGCGCAGTCCCGACCGTCCGGGGCTCCTGCGCGACATCGGGCTCGCGATCGCGCAGCAGGGGCTGGTCGTCCGTTCGGCGCACGTCGCGACGTACGCCGGGCAGACGCTCGACACCTTCTACGTCACCCGTCCCGACAGCACAGCGGTGCAGCCGCCGGAGGCGGCCGAGCTGATCGGCGCCGTCATCGACGCCTGCCACTGAGGTCGGCCCGCGCCGGACCGCGGGTCAGCTGCGCAGCGCGAGCAGCTCGCTGACCGTGTGGAAGGTCCACCCCTCGTCCTTCGCGCGGGACAGGAAGGTGTCCAAACGGTCGAGCGCGATCAGCCGCTCGGAGGTCCCGGCGTCGTGGCCGAGCACGATCGACCCCGGCTGCAGTTGGCCGAGGACGTCGTCGACGACGCCGTCGGGGTCGTGGTGGAAGCGGCTCTCCCGGAACTGTCCGCTCCAGACGACCGTGGTGAGGCCGACGGTCGCGGCGGCCAGCAGTGCGGCGCCGCCGATGTGGCCGTACGGCGGTCGGAACAGCGTCGGGGAGACGCCGTACGTCCCGATCATCTCCTCCTGGCACCGGCGGATCTCGGCGAGCGCGGTCGGGTAGTCCATCCGTCCGAGGTCGTGGTGGGACCAGGTGTGGTTGCCCAGTTCGTGACGGCTGCCGCGCGGGTGGATCGCGCCGTGGGCCGCGACGTTGGTGCCCTTGCAGAAGAACGTCGCCGACACGTCGTGTCGGTCCAGCGCGGCGAGGACCTTCGGGGTCCACTGCGGGTGCGGCCCGTCGTCGAAGGTGAGCGCGATCGCCTTGGCGGTGGTGTCGGCCGCCCAGACCACGCGGCTGTCGTTCGCGACGCGGTCGGTCGGATCGGTGGCCAGCAGGGAGGCGTAGCCGCCGTAGAACTGCAGAGGATTGCCCTCGAGGTAGGCGGCGTCGGCGCGTTGCACGCCGAGGGTTCCGCCGACGCCGACCACTCCGCCCAGCGCGGCCAGCAGCACGTCGCGACGTCGAACCCCCATCACTCCACGGTAGGTCACCGCGGGTTAAGAGTCGCTCGCGGTCCAGCAGTACACAGACGCCGCACACCGCGTGCGCCGGCCCCGGCGCAACCTGGTGGATCAGGCAGCAGCTCCGTCGCCGGAAGCTGCGCTCGCCGACCCGGCCGCGATGGGTGTCGGAGCCGATCACCGGCAGCAACTGCTCGGCCCGGGCGGTCAACGCGTCGACCAGGTCCGGGCGCGTGGCGCGCACCGCGGCGACCGCGCCGTTCGCAGCCGAGGCGACGTTACCCGTGAGGACGGTCGGTGACCCGACGACCGGTGCGACCGCGGCGTCGAGCGGAGCGATCAAGCGTGCGGCCAGATCAGCGGCCCAGTCGCCCGAAGCCGACGCATCGCCGGCGGTCAGCCCGAGCGGGAACCCACTGTGCACGGCCGGCTGCCAGTACAGCTCGTCGACCGTCGGCACGAGGGTGTTGCCGAGCGCAGCCGCGCCGAGGAAGGGGGACAGGACGCGGGCGACCAGGCCGAGGTGCATCACCGACGCCGCGGCCCGCGCCGGTACGTCCGCGGCGGGGCGGCGCGCGCCGGCCGCCAACTGCCCGCGTACGGCCTCGATCCGGTCCGCGACCGCGGCGTCGTCGCGCAGGAAGTCCCCGAACGACTGCCAGTCGGCGGCCGGTGGCTCGACGGCGGCGAGCGCGAAGAACGGCCCCAACGCGTCGAGCGCGCGGGGGCCGTTCTGCGGAGTCATGCTCGGGTTCGGCACCGCCGGGTCAGGCGGGCACCGGCTCCGGTCGGCGGGCACGAGCGGGCGCGAGGCCCAGTGCACGCTCGGCGAGCGGTGCGAAGACCAGGCCGATCGTGGCCCACAGCAGCGCCTGGGAGACCACCGAGTTGAGGCGGAAGGTGGCGAGGGTGTCGGCCGGGAAGCCCGGGTAGACGATCGTGCCCTTCGCGTCGCGCAGCGGGCCGGGCGTCTCGGTGGCGTGGTGGCCGTACGCCTGCACGTTCGCCGCGAGCTCACCGAACGAGGGCAGGATCGCGAAGACGATGCCGATCGCCACGGCGTAGCCGAGGCCCGCCACCAGAACCGCGTTCCAGACGCCGAGCCGCGGGTGCAACCAGCGACCGAGCAGCACGGCCGCGACGGCGAACAGCACCGACAGGACCAGCACCGCGAGGTACAGGTTCGACCGGGTTCGGATGGTGTCCTCGTGACCGATCGCCGGCGGGTTGGCGGGGTACTTCAGGAAGGGCACCAGGTAGAGCGCGACGAACCCGCCGGCGGCGACCAGCAGCGAGAGGGTGCGCGCCCGCACTGCGCCGAACCGGCCGAGGCAGATCGTGTAGGTGACGGCGAACAGGATGCCCATCGCCAGACCGAAGAGCACCATGCCGACGCCGATGCCCAGGTTCGCCTGGATCGAGCGGCTGAAAAGGTCGTGTTCGTGGGCCGGGACGACGGTTCCGGCGGCGCGCTCCAGCGCCTCCTGCGCCTCGTGCCGTCCGCTCTCGTAGTCGATGGCGGCGCTGATCTGCGGCTCGGCGAAGATCCGCGCGAAGACGAACGCCAGCAGACCGCCGACAACACCCGCGAGGGCACCACGAAGGATGAGTTTGAGTTCCATGTCTTGAGTTGTCCGTTCCGCGATCGGGTCAGTGGCAGGGGAACCCGAGGAAGTGGCGGGAGTCGTGGACGAACTCGTGGATGTGGGTGTCGTTGCCGAACACCGAGTAGGCGCCCTGGTCGACGCCGATGAAGTAGAAGAGGGCCAGAGCGAAGATCGCTGCGCCGACCAGCCAGCCGAAGGCGCGAGCCTCGGAGGTGACGACCGGGGTGGCGCTGGTGGACGTGGGTACGGCAGAGGAAATGGTGCTCATCGGCAAACCTTTCGCTGGGGGATCTCGCGTCCCCATCGGGCAGAAAATGCGTCGAGCGAGTTCCTGACTTGGGACCGAGATCCCTGCACAGTGGCGCGACCGTGCCGGAGTTCCACCGGCTTCCTCGCGTTCGACGCGCTCGCAGTCAACCACGACCGGTGGCGCGGCGCCACCGCTGGGTCCGTGCGGCGTGGCGGATGCGTTTACCCTTGTGCGGTGTTCAACAGCCTTTCCGACCGTCTCACCGGCACGTTCAAGAACCTGCGCGGCAAGGGACGACTGACCGAGTCCGACATCAACTCGACCATCCGGGACATCCGGTTGGCGTTGATCGACGCCGACGTCGCGACCCCCGTGGTCCGGGAGTTCACCGGCCGCGTGCGCGAGCGTGCGCTGGGCGCCGAGGTCAGCGGTGCGCTGAACCCGGGTCAGCAGGTCGTCAAGATCGTCAACGAGGAACTCATCACCATCCTCGGTGGGGAGACCCGGCGGTTGAACCTCGCCAAGACCGGCCCCACGGTCATCATGCTCGCCGGTCTGCAGGGTTCGGGTAAGACCACCTTCGCCGGCAAGCTGGCCCGCCACCTGCGCGACCAGGGCCACTTCCCGCTGCTGGTCGCCGCCGACCTGCAGCGCCCGAACGCCGTACGACAGTTGGAGGTCGTCGCCGAGCGCGCCGGCGTTCCGTCGTTCGCCCCGGAGCGCGGCAACGAGGGCGGCCACGACGCCGTCACCGAGTCCGGTGAGGGCACCCAGAGCTTCGGCGACCCGGTCTGGGTCGCCCGCGCCGGCATCGGCCAGGCCAAGGTCCGCCAGTACGACGTCGTCATCGTCGACACCGCCGGCCGCCTCGCGGTCGACGAGGGTCTGATGCAGCAGGCGCGCGACATCCGCGACGCGATCGAGCCCGACGAGGTGCTCTTCGTGATCGACGCGATGATCGGTCAGGCCGCGATCGAGACCGCGCTGGCGTTCAGCCAGGGCGTCGACTTCACCGGTGTCGTGCTGTCCAAGTTGGACGGTGACGCCCGCGGTGGTGCGGCGCTGTCGGTCGCCACGGTCACCGGCAAGCCGATCCTCTTCTCCTCGATCGGCGAGGGCGTCAAGGACATCGAGGTCTTCCATCCCGACCGGATGGCCTCCCGCATCCTCGACATGGGTGACGTCCTCACCCTGATCGAGCAGGCCGAGCGCGCGTTCGACCGCCAGCAGGCGGCGTCCATGGCCAAGAAGTTCATGGACGAGGAGGACTTCACCTTCGACGACTTCCTGCAGCAGATGCAGGCCGTCAAGAAGATGGGCAACCTGAAGTCGATCCTCGGGATGATGCCGGGCATGGCGCAGATGCGCGACCAACTCAACTCGCTCGACGAGCGCGAGTTCGACCGGGTCGAGGCGATGGTGCGCTCGATGACCCCCTTCGAGCGCACCCACCCCAAGCAGATCAACGGCTCCCGCCGCGCGCGCATCGCCCGCGGTTCCGGTGTGACCGTCTCCGAGGTCAACCAGCTGCTCGAGCGCTTCGGTCAGGCGCAGAAGATGATGCGCCAGCTGCGTCGGGGCGGTGGCGGCATGCCCGGGATGCCGGGCATCCCCGGGATGGGTCCGGGCCAGGGCAAGCGCGGTAAGCAGGCGCCCAAGAAGAAGGGCAAGTCGGGCAACCCGGCCAAGCGCGCGCAGCAGGAGGCGGCGGCAGCCCAGCGCGAGACCGAGGCCCGCGACAAGGCGTTCGGCAACGCCTTCGGTGGTCAGGAAGAGCCGGACATGAGCAACCTGAAGCTCCCGAAGGGCTTCGAGAAGTTCCTCGGCCCGGACGCCAAGAAGGACTGACCCCGGCAGGGTGGCCCGTCAGGGCTCCCGTCGACTCGTCCGCCGGCCGTCCGCGGTCCAACTCAGCGTGATCAGCGGCTGATCGGTCGGGCTGAAGTCGGGCCCGTACGCGAGCACGACCGTACGGCCGACCGCCTCGAACGTCGTCGCCTCGACGGACACCGCCGGGTCGATCGCGGTCGCGGTCACGCCCGTTGCACCTTCCGGCAACACGTGCAGGTGCACGCGGTGCCCGCCGCCGGTGTACTCGCTGTGCTGCAGTTCGTCGCCGACGGGCGCGCTGAACAACACGCTGTTGATGTCGTCGACCAGCGCGACCGTACGGGCGCCGTTGAGCAGGATCGCGGTCACGTCCTCCGCCGACACGGCGTACGCCGGCTTCCCGCTGCCGGTCTCGACCCGGCCGGACGCGGTGCGCCAGAACACCTCGACCGGCGCACCCGACTCGAAGCGTTCGTCGTACGCGACACCGAGGGCGGCCTGCCGGGGCAGTTCCACGCCCCACGCCCGGTTCTCCTGCACCGGTGGTGCGCTGTGCTGTGGCGGATCGAGGATCCACAGCCCGTCGGTGTCGAGGGGGATGTCGACCACCGCATACCGCTCCGTCGTGAGTTGCAGCAGCCACCCCCAGCCGGTGCGTTCCAGCGACAGGTCGAGGTTGTCGACCGTTGCGACGGGCGTCCCGTTGCGCAGGCGCAGGCGGACGACCGGGCCGTCGCCGCCGCGGTTCGTCAGCTCGACCACGCCGAACTCCGCGGCGTCCGTACGCCGGCGGACCCAGTCGAACAACCGCCCGGAGGCGGTGTGTCGGGGGACCGCCGTGGGCAGTGCCGCGCGGTCGATTCCGTCGTAGGAGACCTCGCCGGCGAACGGCCGGTTGATCCACCAGCCACCCACGGCGGCGCCCGCGGCGACGACAGCGGCCCCCGCCCCGAGCAGCGCCGCGCGGCGGCTGCGGTTGCCGCGCGCCACCAGGTCGGCGACGACGTCGTGATCGGGCAGGAGGGCCGGAACCGGCACCTCGGCGAGCGGCGGAAGCTCGGTCCGGGCGCGCGCGACCTCCTGGTCGACCCGGCGGGGGCTGCGGCGCAGCACGTGCGCGACGTCGAGGTCGCCCAGCTCGGTGTGGTCCGCCAGCACCACCGCCTCGCGCTCCGCGCGCGGAAGGCGCCGGTACGCCGCGACGCACTCGAGGCGTCGCCGCTGCACCTCGGTGTCCTGCGAAGTCCCTTGCGGCAGTGGGGGATCGACACGCGGAAGGGCCGCCAGCAGGGCGGTGTACGCGGCCACCGTCCGGCCCTGCGCAGGTGCCCGGCGGCGTCCCATCACGTCGGCGACAGCCTGCGCGCAGGCGTCCGTCGCGATGTGCGCGTCCCCGCTGATCAGCCACGCGGCCCGCAGCAGGCCGGGGCCGAGGCGGTCCAACAGGTCCGCGTCGTCGGGTTCGGTGGGATCCACAGTTCATTGTCAGCCCGGGTGGCGCGGGTCCGGGCGGAATCCGTCGTTAGGCTCGGACGGCCAGAACTCGCGCGCCCGCAGGGCGTTCCGGAAAGTGTCAGAAAGGGTGTCGGTGTCGATCCAGTTGCAGCACACCACCGTCGGTGACTCGGGTCCGCGGATCGCGTTCCTGCACGGGCTCTTCGGTCAGGGCAAGAACTGGACCCGTCTGGCCAAGGAACTGTCCGACCAGTTCCGGTGCACCTTGATCGACCTTCCGAACCATGGGCGGTCGCCCTGGACCGAGACGTTCTCCTACGTCGACATGGCGAAAGACGTTGCCGCACAACTGCGTTCGATCGACGACGAGCCGTGGATGGTCCTCGGCCACTCGATGGGCGGCAAGGTCGCGATGCTGCTCGCCCTGCTCGAACCGGAACTGGTCGACCGGCTGATCGTCGTCGACATCTCGCCGGTGGACTACCACGGGCTCACCTCGTTCAACGACTACGTCACCGGGATGCGGGCGATGCCCTTGGACCAGGTGCAGAGCCGGGCCGACGCGGACCGGTTCGCGCAGGACTGGGTCGACGACCCCGGCGTACGCGCGTTCCTGCTGCAGAACCTGCGCCGCACCGACGACGGCTGGCGATGGGCCGCGAACCTCGACCTGATCGCGCGCTCGCTGGACCTGCTCGGCGGCTGGCCCGCCGCCGAGATCCCGGCGGGGGCGACGTACGACGGTCCGGTGCTGTGGATCGCCGGCGGCGAGTCGTCCTACGTGAGACCCGACTACGCCGAATCGATGCGAACGCTGTTCCCGCACACCAGACTGGTGACGTTGAAGGGGTCCGGCCACTGGCCGCACTCCCAACTGCCGGAGGTGTTCCTCAGCACCGTCCGGCCGTTCGTCCGGGCCGACCTGCGGACGAACGTCCGCGTGGAGAAGGAGTGAGCGTGCTCGACCAGGCAGAACTCGGCAAGTTGTGGGACTTCGGCGACCCGGCCGCGTCGCTCGAGCGGTTGCGGCGCGCCCGTGACGCCGAGGCGGACCCCGGCAGCCGCGCCGAGCTGACCACCCAGGTGGCCAGGGCGCTCGGGCTGTTGGAGCGTTTCGACGACGCCCGCGCCGAGCTGGACACCGTCACCGACGACAGCCCGGCGGTGGCCGTGCGCGTCGCGTTGGAGCAGGGCCGGATCGCCAACAGCAGCGGCGACCGTGCAAGTGCGGTGCCGCTGTTCGGCGCGGCGCGCGGAGACGCCGACCGCGCGGGGTTGCGTTTTCTCGAGGTCGACGCGCTGCACATGCTCGCGATCTGCGACCGCAACCACGCCGAGGACTGGGCCGAGCAGGGGATACGTCTGGCCGAGGGGTCGGACCCGCTGACCCAGCGCTGGCTGGTCTCGCTGCACAACAACCTCGGCTGGGACCACTTCGACGTGCAGGAGTACGACGTCGCCCGCCAGCACTTCGAGGAGGCGCTGCGCTGGGCCGACCGGGTCGGCACCGTGCAGCAGCAGGAACTCGCCCGCGAGGCGCTCGCGGAGTGCGACGCGGCCGCCGAGGGCGGCGGCCGCGCCGAGTCGTCCTGGGACGACGAGTGATCAGTCGTACGAGATGAGCGGCTTGCCGGTCTCGCCCGCCTGACGCACCCCGAAGATCACCTTCCACCGGGTGCTCGGGATCGGCATCTCCTTGGTGACCACACCGGACGCCAGCTTCTTCACCGTGCCGACCTTCGTCGACGGGACGATGATCGCCGTGCAGCCGGGAGCGGTTGCGGCATCGCCCGATGCCTGCGAGGCGGGGCCGGCGATGACACACGCGACGGTTCGCCCGGTGGCCGGAAGATCCTCGATCGAGGACGAACTCAGTACGCCGAGATCTGTCCCGGACGTCGCGTTGCCGTTCCATATCTGCTGGGTCCGCGGGGAGACGACGATCTCCGCCCCCGCGTACCGCACCCCACTGATTCCGCCGCCGTACCCGAGGTACGAACCGTCCGCCCGGCGGAAACCGATGACGTTGCGGTCCGCGCCGGTCGAGCGCAAGGTCTGCACGGTGACTGCCGTCGATCCGTCGGCCAGGACGACCGGCCTCGGTTGGCTGTCCGGCGGCTCGGATCCCTCGCGGGGAGCCTCGCCCTGCTTGCCGAAGGCGAACACAGCGGCTGCATCGGACGGGGCTACCGCGGCGAGGATGTCGTTCGGTCCGTCCTGCGCCCGCCACCCACCGTCGAACGTCTGCTGCACCGGCAGCAGTCGACTGTTCTTCCCGTCCTTGACGGTGACGAACAGTGCTCCGGTCGATTGGCGGTCGATCGTGTACGTCCCGCCCAGGTCGCGGGCGACCTCGCCGTTGTGGCCCACCACGGACCCCGGTCCCCGGAACAGCGGGCCGTAACCCGGCGTCGTGCTGTGCGCCGGTCGCGGCGCCGCCCCGGTCTTCCCGCCGATCTGTGTCGCACCGACCGCAACAGCGGCTACGGCCGCGGCCGCGACCAGTGCGGTGGCCGTCCGGCGACGCCGACTCGTGCGTCGGATCTGTTCCGCCCGGGCCGTCACAGCGGTGAAGGACACCGACATCGGCGGGGCCTCGACGCCGTGCAGCGGCGGCAGGAGTTCGGGGTTCATCGGCTGGTTCATGAGGTCGTCCCCAGAGCTGCGTAGCGGGTGCGAAGGGTGGTGAGCGCCTTGTGTGCGGTGCTCTTCACGGTGCCGACACTGATGTCCAGCAGGTCGGCGACCTGACGTTCGGAGAGGTCGTCGTAGTGGCGCAGGACGACCACCTGCCGCTCACGGGGCGGTAGGTCGGCCAGCAGCCGGATCAGGAGGTCGCGGTCCTCGACCGAGGTGGTCGGTGGGGACGCCCGCTCCGGTGTGTCCTCGGTCAGGACCTCCCGGCGGCGCCGCGGCCAGCCGTCG
>JASLFY010000045.1 GCA_030150425.1 Yimella sp.
CGTACGGCGAGGAGGAGGCGAGGGGTTCGTACGTCTCGGTGTAGGGGACGGGGGCGTTATCGCCGTACACGGTCGCGGAGGAGGAGAACACGAGGCGGTGTACGCCGTGGCGTTGCATCGCGCGGATCAGGCTGAAGGTGCTCTCGAGGTTGTTGCGGTAGTAGTCCAGGGGCCGGCTGACGCTCTCGCCGACGGCTTTGAGGCCGGCGAAGTGGATGACGGCGTCGAAGTGGTGTTCGGCGAAGAGGGCGTCGGTCTTGTCGGGGTCGCAGAGGTCGAAGACGTGCAGCGGGATGTGTGCGCCGGTGAGGTCTTCGAGGCGGGCGACGGCGCTGGCCTTGGCGTTGTCGAGGTTGTCGACGATCGTGACGTCGTGGCCGGCTTCGCGCAGGGCGACGACGGTGTGCGATCCGATGTAGCCGGCACCCCCGGCGACGAGAACATGCATGGGGCCACTGTAGGTGGCCCTCAGATGGCGTAGTCGTCCTGCCTCGCGGGCCGGGACGCACGCCAGCGCGTCAGCAGCGCCCAGAGGATCGGCACCAGAATCACCGCACCGCCCCCGATGAAGCCGACCGTGGTGGGCGGCACCTTCAGCATGGTGAGCCCGGTGAGGCTGAGCACGATCACGATGCCGCCCTTGATCACCGACGGCGCGATGACGCGGGCGAGGCGGGCGCCGAGGAAGGTGCCGGGCGTGCCGCCCAGTACCAGCGGGATCAACACAGACCAGTCGACGCCCTGCGAGACGACGTGGGAGATCGCGGCGGCGAGCACCAGCGGCACGGCCTGCACCAGGTCGGTGCCGACGAGGCGCCGCGCGGACAACGCGGGGTAGAGCAGCACCAACGCGACCATGATCAGCGAGCCGCTGCCGACGCTCGTGATGCCGACGAGCAGGCCGCCGAGGGCGCCGATGAGCACGGTCGGCAGGGAGCGTACGGCCACCGTCGCCCCCGCGCGGCGGCCGATCCGGCCGGTCGCGTCGAGGTAGACGCGCAGGGCGTACGTCGCTGCGGTCAGCAGCAGCGCCCCGCCGATGACGAGTTTGAGGGCGCTCTGCTGTTCCTCTCCGGAGCCGAGCAGGTGGACGAGTTGTCCGCCGAGCAGCGCGGTCGGCACGGACCCGATGACCAGCAGTTTCACCAGGCGCAGGTCGGGGGCGCCGGAGCGCCAGTGGACCGCGGCGCCGACCGACTTGTTCACGGCGGCGGCGACCAGGTCGTTGGCGACGGCGGTCGTCGGCGGCACCCCGAGGAAGATCAGCGCGGGCGTCATCAACGCGCCGCCGCCCATCCCGGTGAGTCCGACGACGATGCCGACGCCGAAGGCGACGGTGAGCAGCGACAGGCTCATCCGGCGATCAGGTCCTGCACGATGCGTACGGCTTCGCCCACCGGCACCTGCGCGGTGTCGATCCGCGCGTCGGCGTCGGTGGGGCTCTCATACGGAGCCGAGATCCCGGTGAAGTCGGGGATCTCGCCGGCACGGGCCCGGGCGTACAGTCCCTTGCGGTCGCGGCGCTCGCACTCCTGCAGCGAGGTCGCGACGTGGACGACCACCATCCGTCCGCCGGCGCCTTCGACCATCGCGCGGACCTCCTGCCGGGTGCGGTCGTACGGCGCGATCGGGCAGGCGATGACCGTGCCGCCGTGGGCGACGAGCCCCGCGCCGACCCAGCCGATCCGGCGTACGTTGCGGTCGCGGTCCTGCGGGGAGAAACCGAGTCCGGCGGACAGTTCGCGGCGCACCTGGTCGCCGTCGAGCAGGGTGACGGCGTGGCCGTCGCGCACCAGCGCTTCGCGCAGGGCGCGGGCGATGGTCGACTTCCCGGAACCGGACAGGCCGGTGAGGAGAACGAACGTGCCTGTCGCAGAAGGAGTTTCGACCTCGCTGAGCAGCGTCGCGGCCAGGCCGTGGGCGCGTTCGATCTCGTCGCGTCGGGAGGGGTGGGTCCCCAGGTCGACCGGAACCGCGATCACCTCGCGACCGCTGCGCAGCGCCGACTGGAGGCGGCGCAGGGCCGCGGGGCCGGGCTGGTGGCTGGGGGAGACGGGGACCAGCAGGATCGTGTCGGGGCCGGTCAGCTCGGCGATGCGATCGGAGGGGACGTCGACCCACAGTGCCGACGACGCGGTGGTGGTGCGCGTGTAGAGCTCCGCGAACGGCAGGGACTCGTCCGGGTGCCAGTCGAAGCGTCCATCGCGGAAGGTCGCGTACGGGGCCCCTTCCAGGTCGAGGACGACGTCGCCTTCGGTGAACGAGGGGAGGTCGACGCGCGACACCAATCCCAGTCTCAGCAGGGCGAGTTCGTCCAGCTGCTGGGCGGAGACCTGCACCTCGGCCGTCACGGATGTCCTCCAGTGGTCTGCGATGTGGACGCCGACGGCGCCTCAAAACGTTACCGATAACATAACCGTCAGTTTTGTAGTTGCTCGCCGACACCAAGGAGTGAGACGTGACCGTCGACGCACGTAACCGCGCAGGCGTGAACGACAGTGCGCTGAGCGAGCTCGACCTGCTCGAGGCCGAGGCGATCCACATCATCCGGGAGGTGGCCGCCGAGTTCGAGAAGCCGGTGTTGCTGTTCTCCGGGGGCAAGGACTCGATCGTCATGCTGCGCCTGGCGCAGAAGGCGTTCCACCCGGCGAAGATCCCGTTCCCGCTGCTGCAGGTCGACACCGGCTACGACTTCCCGGAGGTGCTGCAGACCCGCGACAACTGGGTGGAGGCGCTGGGGGCGCGGATGATCGTCGCCTCGGTGGAGCAGGCGATCGCCGACGGCGTCGTCCACGACGACGGCAAGACCTCGCGCAACCGGTTGCAGATCGGCACCCTGCTGCACGCGATCGAGGAGGGCGGCTTCACCGCCGCCTTCGGTGGTGGCCGCCGCGACGAGGAGAAGGCGCGCGCCAAGGAGCGGATCTACTCCCACCGCGACGACTTCGGTCAGTGGGACCCGAAGAACCAGCGGCCCGAGCTGTGGTCGCTCTACAACGGGCGGATCCACCCGGGCGAACACATGCGCGTCTTCCCGCTCAGCAACTGGACCGAGCTGGACATCTGGCACTACATCGCGCGGGAGCAGATCGAGATCCCGTCGATCTACTTCTCCCACCGCCGCCGGGTCTTCGAGCGCGACGGCATGCTGCTGAGCGAGTCGGAGTTCAACCCGCTGCGCGCGGGGGAGGAGGCGACCGAGCGGACCGTACGTTTCCGGACCGTCGGCGACCTGACCCTCACCGGCTGCGTGGAGAGCGAGGCGGCGACCCTGCAGGAGATCGTCGACGAGGTCGCGATCGCGCGGGTGACCGAACGGGGTGCGACCCGCGGGGACGACCGGTTCTCCGAGGCCGCGATGGAAGACCGCAAGAAAGAGGGCTACTTCTGATGGACCTGTTGCGTTTCGCCACGGCTGGCTCGGTCGACGACGGCAAGTCGACGCTGATCGGACGCCTGCTGCTGGACTCGAAGGCGATCTTCGAGGACCAGTTGGCGGCGGTCGAGCACACCTCGAAGACCAAGGGGTACGACTACACCGACCTCGCGCTGTTGACCGACGGTCTGCGCTCGGAGCGGGAGCAGGGCATCACCATCGATGTCGCCTACCGCTACTTCGCGACCCCGGCGCGCAAGTTCATCATCGCTGACACCCCGGGCCACGTCGAGTACACCCGCAACATGGTCACCGGCGCCTCGACCGCCGACCTCGGGCTTGTGTTGGTTGATGCGAGACAGGGTTTGACGGAGCAGTCGCGCCGTCACGCGGTGTTGCTGTCGCTGCTGCGCGTTCCGGCGATCGTGCTCGCGGTCAACAAGATGGACCTGGTCGACTTCGACCAGGCGGTCTTCGACCGCATCGACGAGGAGTTCACCGCGTTCGCCGCGAAGCTCGACGTGCCGGCCATCCGGGTCATCCCGGTGTCGGCGCTGCAGGGCGACAACGTCGTCGAACGCTCGGCGAACATGCCGTGGTACGAGGGTCCGTCGCTGCTGGAACACCTGCAGACCGTCGAGGTACGCCGCGACGCCACCGACGCCGCGCGACTGCCGGTGCAGTACGTCGTACGTCCGAAGTCGGACGACCACCACGACTACCGGGGCTACGCCGGCCGGGTCACCGGCGGCACCTTCCGCGTCGGCGACGAGGTCGTGGTGCTGCCCAGCGGGCAGCGCTCCACGATCGAGGGCATCGACCTGTTCGACCAGGAGTTGGCCGAGGCGCCGGACCGGCTGTCGGTGACGCTGCGCCTCGCCGACGACGTCGACGTGTCGCGCGGTGACGTGATCGCCGCGGTCGGCGCGGAGCCGGCGGTGAGCAAGCAGGTCGATGCGACGGTCTGCTGGATGACGACCGGGCCGTTGCGGCCGGGGCAGAAGTTGGCGTTCAAGCAGACGACCCGGTCGGGCCGGGCGATCGTCGCCTCCCTGGCCCACCAACTCGACGTGAACACCCTCGAGCCGATCGGTTCACCGGACTCGTTGGGGCTCAACGAGATCGGTCAGGTCAGCCTCAAACTGTCGCAGCCGTTCGTGGCGGATTCGTACGTCGACAACCGGACCACCGGGTCGTTCATCCTGATCGACGAGGCGACCGGGGCGACGGTGGGTGCGGGGTTGGTCGGCTGACGACGTCAGCTGAAGTACGCCTCAGCCATCCAGTTCGAGACGATCCCATCTGTAGGGACGGGGTCGGACTGAACACCCGCGAGGTAGAACGACGTG
>JASLFY010000050.1 GCA_030150425.1 Yimella sp.
GGCCCGCAGGGTGGTGCCGCAGGTCGGACACGGCAGCGCCACCGGCGCGTAGACCTGAGCACGGTGTGGGCGCCGGCCGATCGCGTCGTGCAGCATCTGGTGGGCCGCGCTCAGCAGTTTCTCCAGTGCCGCGTCGCTCACCTCACCGACGGCCGTTCCCGGGTGCAGACCGGCGGTGTGGGCCGACTCGGACGTCCAGATGGTGCCCAGCCCGGCGAGGTTCGTCTGGTCCAGCAGCGCCCCACCCAGATCCCGGTCCGGCTGACGGCGCAGGTTCGCGGCCGCCCGGTCGAGGTCCCAGTCCGCCCCGAGCAGGTCGGGTCCGAGGTGACCGACCAGGTGGGCTTCGTCGCGGGTGCGGATCACGTCGAGCATGCCCAGCTTCCAGCCGATGCAGGCGGTCTCGCTCGTGGCGACGATCGCCCGGATGTCCGGGTGGGCGGCGACCCGCGGCGTCACCGACTCCGTCGGGCGGGTGCGCCACGAACCGTCCATCCGCAGGTGGGAGTGGATCGTCCAGCCACCGGCTACCCGGTGCAGCAGATGCTTGCCGCGGGGAACGACCTCGAGCGTCTCGGCGCCGTGCAGTGGCGCGTCGGGCAACCGGCTCCACCGCAGGTCGACCCCGACCATCGGCCGGCCACGCAGCGCGTCGTCGAGACGGCGTGCCGTGCGCCAGACCGCGTCACCCTCGGGCATCGGTCACCGCCGCAACCTCAGGCCCTTCGGGCTGGTGTGGAAGCCGGCCGCGGTCAGCTCCGCGACCAGCGGATGGGTGGCGGACAGCGCCGGGGCACCGTCGATGGTGGCGACCGTCAGGTCACGCAGCCGCCCGTCGCGTACGGTCTCGGCGAGCGCCCGCGCGACCGCCGCGGCGTCGGCCTGGTCCGTCGACCAGGTCAACACGGACCGGCCGCCGCGTTCGACGTACGCGAGCAGTCGGCCGCGTCGCAGCACGACCAGCGCGCCCGCCTTGCGGCCGGGACGGTGGCCGGTGGGCGAGTCGCCCGAACCGGGCTCCGGCAGATCACGCGCGGGCCAGGTAAGAGCTCCGCCGTACGCGTTCGCGGGGTCGGTGGCGGCGAGCAGGACGACGTCGTCGGCCTGGCCGGCGGATCCCGGCGGTGGGACGTCCCACGGGTTCTGTTGCCGCACTTCGGGTTTCTGCTGCGCGCGGAGCCGGTCGATGGCGCCGCCGGTGGCGAACTGCGCCGCGCCGAGCCCCTCGACGAAGTAACCGCGCCGCACCTTGCCGCGTTCCTCGGCGGCGGCGAGCACCCGGTAGGTGTCGGAGAACCCGCCAGGGTGGCCCTCGTTGACCACGCTGCCGCGGGTCACGACGCCGTAGCGGTCCAGCAGGACCTCTGCGGTCGCGACTCGGCGCACGGTCGCCGCGACGGGCTCGCTCGGCAACGCCGACCACCGCCCGACCGTCGTCGGGGACGAGACCCGCGCACCGGCGAGGGCGGACGTCGGCCTGCTCAACCCGGTGCGCAGGGCCGCGGACCGACCGTGTCGGGTGCGGCGCGGGCCGGTCGTACGGGTCTTGTGGGCGCTGCGGCCACCGCTGAGCAGGGCGCGCACCGGCGCGAACGTGTCGCCGGTGACCCGGCCGCTCCAGACCAGTGACCAGAGGGCGTCGACGACCGCGTCGTCCGGAACGGAGTCGCCCTGCTCGCCGACCACGCGCGCGAGGTCGCGGAAGAACCAGCCGCCGCCACCGGCGAGGGCTTCGAGCAGCGCGGTCCGGGTGGGATTCGGCGCCTCGTCGGCCGCGTCCGTGTCGTCCGGGGGTGCCAGCGTCGCGTCGAGCTGGTCGCCGAGGTGGAGGCTGATCCATCCGTCGTCGCCAGGGAGCGCGCCGTGGCCCTGCCAGACCACCTCGCCCGACGCCATGAGTTCGTCGAGGAGCGCGGGGGAGTAGCGGTCGACCCGGGCCGGCAGGATCAACGACTCGAGCGCGCTGGCCGGCACCCGGGCGCCCGCCAACTGTTCCACCGCTCGCAGTACACCGTCGACGCCGTGGAGGGCGCCCCCCACGCCCTGCCAGGCGGGCAGGAAGGCGGCGAAGTCGGTGGCCGGGACCGGTTCGACCTCGCTGCGCAGGGCGGCCAACGAGCGTCGCTTGAGGATGCGCAGGACCTCCGCGTCGCAGAAGTCGCTGCCACCGTCGCCGCAGCCGATCGGGCGCAGTTCGCCCTCGACGACCCGACCGGACTGCACGAGGCGCCGCAGCACGTCGTGGACGACCGCGCGTCCCAGCCCGAACCGGCCGGCGACCTCGGTGATCGTGAACGGACCGTGGCCGCGGGCGTGGCGACCGACGAGGTCGGCCAGCGGATCGACCGCGGGTTCCAGGAAGGCGGCCGGGATACCGGTGGGCAGCGCGACACCGAGCGCGTCACGCAGCAGCGCGGCGTCCTCGATGGCGGCGAACCGTTCGGTGTCGGCCCAGCGGACCAGGATGATCCGGCGGGCGTGGTCGAGGTCGACCAGCCACCCGGCCAACTCCTCGTCGGAGACCTCGGCTCGGGTTCGGGCGCGCAGTTCGTCACGGTCCTGCGGGCCGATCGCGCGCAGCAGGTCGACCAGGTCGTCGGGGTTCCTCGCCTGGCGGCTCGGGACCAACCGCTGCAGCTGTTCCTCGGTCTCGCGCAGCGCGTCTGCGTCGAGCAGATCCCGCAGCGCGGCGCCCTCGCCGTGGCCGAGCAGGTCGGACAACAGCGACGGGTCGAGCGACAGCGCAGCGGCGCGGCGCTCCGCCAGCGGCGAGTCGCCCTCGTACAGGAACTGGGCGATGTAGCCGAACATCAGGCTCTTCGCGAACGGCGACGGGGTGGCCGTGTCGACGCCGACCACCTGCACCCGGCGCGCCTCGATGTCACGCATCAGCGT
>JASLFY010000096.1 GCA_030150425.1 Yimella sp.
TTCAGATGATTATCAATAATGTACTGCAGTGGATCGCGCAGAATTTCATAGCGGCGCAGGTCAAGAAGACGAACTCGCTGTCCGGTGAAGCGGTGGTGATGGACCGCAAGGGCAACATCCTCGCCGCCGCCAGCTACCCCAGCTTCGACAACAACCAGATCGCCAGCGCGCAGGGGTCGATGCTCTCGCGTCCGTTCGCCGACAGCTACGAGCCGGGCTCGACGAACAAGGTCGTGACGATGGCTGCGGCCCTCGCCGAGGGCAAGGTCACCCCGACGACGACGTTCACGGTTCCCTACGGCCTGCCGCGTGCGGACAAGACCTTCACCGACTCCCACCACCACCCGACGGAGACGATGACGACGGCAGGCATCCTCGCCGACTCCTCGAACACCGGCACCATCCAGGTGGGGGAGAAGATGTCGGCCGCGACCCTGCGCAACTACATGACCCGCTTCGGTCAGGGCCAGCCGACCGGCATCAACTTCCCGGGTGAGAACGTCGGAAGCATCCCGACCGCGGCGCAGATGACGGGTTCGCGGCGTTACACGGTGATGTTCGGCCAGGGTCTGTCCAGCAACACGATGCAGCAGATCTCGGTCTTCCAGACGATCGCGAACGGCGGCGTGCGTGAGCCGATCAAGCTGGTCAAGGGCATCGGCGACGGGTCGGGTGGTTTCACCGCACCGGCCGACGACCGTGTCGCGGTGCAGGTGGTGCCCGCCTCGGTGGCCACCCAGATGACCCGGATGATGCAGGCCGTGCCGACCAAGAACGGAACGGCTCCCAAGGCCGTCGTCGAGGGCTACAACGTGGCCGGCAAGACCGGTACCGCCGCCCGTTACGACGAATCGCTCGGACGGTACAACGGGTGGACCGCCTCGTTCATCGGCTTCGCCCCGGCCGAGAACCCGCAGTACATCGTCTCGGTCGCGTTGCAGCGTCCGACCGCGGTGAGCATCTACGGCGGTGAGGTCGCCGCGCCGGTGTTCTCGCAGCTCATGGCCGCGGCGCTGCGCAACGGCCACGTCCCGCCGAGCACCGTCAAGCCGAGCCTGTACGACCTGAAGTACGACCCCAGCAAGGACCGCAAGCAATGATCCCGATGACACTGGCCGAGATCGCGGACGCGGTCGGTGGCCGACTCGAACCTGCCGACGCCGGCGCCGTCCTGGTCGACGGCCCGGTGGTGTCCGACTCGCGCCAGGCCGACCGGGGGAGCCTGTACGTGGCCCGGATCGGCGAGTTCGCCGACGGCCACGACTTCGCCCCGGCCGCAGCGGCCGCAGGCGCCGTCGCCACCCTGGGCAGTCGCGCCGTCGAGGGCATGCCGACCGTCGTGGTCGAGGACGTGCAGACCGCCTTCGGGAAGCTGGCCCGCGCCGTCGTGGACCGCGCACCGAACCTGACGATCATCGGCATCACCGGCAGTTCGGGGAAGACCTCGACCAAGGACCTGCTCGGCCAAGTGCTGACCCCGCTCGCCGAGACGGTGGTGCCGGAGGGCTCGCTGAACTCCGAGATGGGCGTACCGCTCACCGTCTGCCGGGTCACGCCGTCCACCCGCTATCTCGTCGCCGAGATGGGCGCGGACGGTGTGGGTCACATCGCCTACCTGTGCGGGATCGCGCCGCCGAGCGTGGGCATCGTGCTCAACGTCGGGCGCGCGCACGTCGGCGAGTTCGGCTCGGTCGACGCGATCGCCGCTACCAAGGGGGAACTGGTCGAGGCGCTGCCGCCCGACGGTCTGGCCGTGCTCAACGCCGACGACCCACGGGTCGCCGCGATGGTTTCGCGGGCGGGCTGCGAGGTGCAGCTGGTGGGTGCGGCCGAGGAGGCCGGACTGCGGGCCACCGAGATAGAACTGGACGAGCGTTCCCGCGCCTCCTACACGCTCGTCGGTGACGGCGAGCCCCGCCGGGTGCGTCTGGGCCTGTTCGGAGCGCACCACGTCGGCAACTCGCTCGCCGTGTATGCGGCCGCTCGCCGCCTCGGTGTCGAGGCCGAGCACATCGTGGAGGTCTTCGCCGGTGCCTCGGCGGTGAGTCGCTGGCGGATGGAGATCCACGAGCTCGACGGTGGGGTCACCGTCGTCAACGATGCCTACAACGCCAACCCCGACTCGATGGCGGCGGCGCTGCGTGCGCTGCACACGATGCACGCCGGGCGACGGATCGCGGTGCTCGGTCAGATGCTGGAACTGGGGGAGGCCTCCGTCGCCGAGCACGAGGGGGTCGGCCGGGCCGCCGCCGAGAACGGGGTCGACCTGCTGGTCACCGTCGGCGCCGGCGCGGACGCGATCGGTCGCGCGGCCGCGTCCGAAGGAGTGGAGTGGCGGCACGCCGAGAACGTCGAGGAAGCCTTCGACATGTTGCGCGCGCTGCTGCGCGAGGGGGATATAGCCTTGCTCAAATCAAGTCGTGACTCCGGCCTGCGATACCTTGGCGACCGGCTCGTGGAAGCGGACGGAAAGGGTGCCGGGCAGTGAAGGCCATTCTGATCGGCGCGTTGATCGCGCTCGTCATCGGACTCGTCGGGACCCCGGCCTTCATCAAGTTCCTGGTGCGGCGCGGTTACGGCCAGTTCATCCGTGACGACGGACCGACCACGCACCACACCAAGCGCGGCACACCCACCATGGGTGGCGCCGTCATCATCATGGGCTGCGTGCTGGGTTACTTCCTGGCCCACCTGGTGCTGTGGACGGTGCCCTCGGTCTCCGGTCTGCTGGTGATGTACCTGATCGTCGGCCTCGGCGCGGTCGGTTTCGCCGACGACTGGATCAAGATCAGCAACCAGCGCTCACTCGGCCTGCGCGCCTGGCAGAAGCTGGCCGCACAGACCTTCGTCGGCGTCTCCTTCGCGCTGCTCGCGGTGAACTTCCCCGACCAAGGCGGCCGCACCCCGGCCAGCTACCACGTCTCGTTCGTGCGCGACACCTGGTTCAACCTGGCCTTCGCCGGCACCGCGCTCGGCATGGTGCTCTTCGTGATCTGGGCGAACCTGATCATCGCCGGCACCTCCAACGGCACCAACCTCACCGACGGCCTGGACGGTCTGCTGACCGGTGCCAGCGTGATGGTCTTCGCCGCGTACACGCTGATCAGCATCTGGCAGTTCAACCAGAACTGCGAGTGGATCGGCAGCAACAAGTGCTACGACGTGCGCGACCCGCACGACCTGGCCCTGGTGGCGGCCTGTGTGATGGGCGCCTGCTTCGGCTTCCTGTGGTGGAACGCGACCCCGGCGAAGATCTTCATGGGGGACACCGGCTCGCTCGCCCTCGGCGGTGGCCTCGCGGGCCTGGCGATCATGACCCGCACCGAGCTGCTCGTCGTCGTGCTCGCCGGACTGTTCGTGCTGGAGACCCTGTCGGTGATCCTGCAGGTCGGTTCGTTCAAGACCCGCGGCAAACGCGTGCTCCGGATGGCGCCCATCCACCACCACTTCGAGATGGTCGGCTGGAACGAGGTCACCGTGGTGATCCGCTTCTGGATCATCGCCGGCCTGTGCGTCGCGCTCGGCCTCGGCCTCTTCTACGCCGAGTGGGTGACCGGATGACGGCCGGTACGCCCCGGCCGATCGATCCCAGCTACGAGCCCCGTGGGGGCAGTCGTGAACTGACCCACCGGGACGCGGACTGGTCCGGCCTGGAAGTCACTGTCGTCGGACTCGGGGTCTCCGGCTACGCCGCGGCCGACGCGCTGCTCGAGCGCGGCGCCCGGGTGACCGTGTTGACCACCGACGACTCACCGATCGTCACCGAGCGGGCGAAGATCCTGGACATCCTCGGCGCGCAGATCCTGGTGGGCGCCGAGCACCAACAGCAGGTGCTGCCGGGAACCGACCTGATCGTGACCTCGCCGGGCGTGCGTCCGGACAACCCGTTGATGCTCGCGGCGGCGACCGCCGGCGTACCGGTCTGGGGTGAGGTCGAACTCGCCTGGCGGATGCGCCCGGCGACCGGTGCCGCGCCCTGGCTGACGATCACCGGCACGAACGGCAAGACCACCGCGGTCACCATGCTGGAGCAGATCCTGCGCTCGGCCGGGCTGCGGGCGACGGCGGCCGGAAACGTCGGCCTGCCGATCCTCGAGGCCGTGCTGCACCCCGAGCCCTACGAGGTCATCGCGGTCGAGCTGTCGACCTTCCAGTTGCACTGGTCGCGCAGCATCTCCCCGTACGCCTCCTGCCTGTTGAACGTCGCCCCCGACCACATCGACTGGCACGGCAGCTTCGAGGAGTACCGCCGCCAGAAGGGCCGGGTCTTCGAGAACACCCAGGTCGCCTGCGTGTACAACGTCGACGACCCGGTGACCGAACAACTGCTGATGGACGCGGACGTCGTCGAGGGTTGCCGCGCCGTCGGGTTCACCCTCAAGGTGCCGCATCCCTCGATGCTCGGCGTGGTCGAGGACGTGCTCGCGGACCGGGCGTTCGTGGACGACCGGGCGCACCAGGCCGCCGAGCTGTGCCAGCTGAAGGACCTGGGCCGGGACGGCAATCCGCCGGCGCCGCACTACGTCCAGGACGCCCTGGCGGCGGCCGCCCTCGCGCGCGCCTACGGGGTGCGCCCGCTGGCGGTGCGCGACGGTCTTCGTGCCTACCACCCGCAACCGCACCGCCTCGCCGACGTGATCACCGTCGACGGTGTGCGCTTCGTCGACGACTCCAAGGCGACCAACCCGCCCGCGGCCGGCGCGGCGATGCGCGCCTTCGACTCGATCGTGTGGGTGGCCGGCGGTCAGCTCAAGGGGGCCGAGGTCGACGAACTGGTCGCGGCCAACGCCTCCCGGCTGCGCGCGGCGGTGCTCATCGGTGTCGACCGGGCGGTGATCGCGGACGCAATCGCGCGACACGCCCCGGATGTTCCGGTGGTCGTGCTCGACGAGACGGACACTGGGGTCATGGACCTTGCAGTGCGCCGTGCAGCCGAGTTCGCGGTCTCGGGCGACGTGGTCCTGCTCTCGCCGGCAGCGGCCTCGCTCGACATGTTCGCCTCGTACGGCGCACGCGGTGACGACTTCGCCGCCGCTGCCCGCGCGTTGGCG
>JASLFY010000099.1 GCA_030150425.1 Yimella sp.
AACGAGCCTTGTTGCCCGTCGTAGTGTTCGCCGGCTCTCGCCATTCGCGCGAACTCATCTTCTTGGTCCGCACAGGTACTGCACGACGACAGCGCGAGAGTTGCGAGTGCTCCAGCACGAGGTTTTAGGCCGACAGCGTTCACCGTCTCCAGGTAGTACTTCGCAAACGCCACCGCCCCGGCATCCGTCTTGTACTTGGCCGGCTCCGGTACACCGGGAGCTCCGGCGTACGTCGCATTGCTGGTCGCCGACGACGACGTCGCCGATGACGTCGAAGGCGCTGCCGAACTGGACGTCGTCGTGGTCACAGCCGACGTCGTTGACGACGACTCGGCCGCTTTCGAACCACCGGAGCAGCCAGCGACGAGCCCGGCGACGAGGCCCACAACGGGCAGCAGGCATCGAGTGCGAGTATTCACTTCAGGTCCTCCCTGTCGCACTGAAGTTCCCCGCATCCTGCCTGCCCACGGACGACGCGACCGGTTTCCACAGGGTAAGGACTTGGCAAAGAAGCGACCCGTGCGAAGAGCGAACAAGGAGGGAGCCCCAAACCCGGGACTCCCTCCTCGTACGAACCGAACGACCTCAATCGCGGTCCGTCACGGTCACTTCGCAGCCTTCGCGAACTCCGTCGTGTACGTCTTCGACAGGTCGATCTTGTCCTTCTTCGGCTTCACGTTCGCCGAGAACGACCCGAGCACCTGCAGCACGTTCTTCGCACCGTCGGCGTCCATCACACCGTCGGTGGTGAACATGCCCTTGGAGTCCTTGATGCCCTGGATGTAGAGCTTCTTGTCCGAACCGGCGTAGTCGGCGGGCATCTTGTCGGCGATGGTCTCGGCGCTGTTGGAGTTGATGTACTTCAGCGTCTTGACGAACGCGTTCGCCAGCTTCTGCACCTCGGTCTTGTGCGAGTTCACCCAACCGCAGGACATATACAGCGACGAGGCGGGGTAGAGGCCGCCGAGTGCCTTCTTGGTGCCCTCCGGCGTACGCATGTCGAGCAGCACCGACGCGTCACCCTTGCTGGTCAGACGCGCGACCGTGGGGTCGGTGGTCATGCCCGCGTTGATGCCGCCGGAGTTCATCGCGCCGATGAACGTGGAGTCGGCACCGGCCTTGACCGTCGTGTAGCCGGCGGTGGTGATTCCGGCCTTGCCGGCGAGGTACTGGGTGAGGAAGTCGGTCGACGAACCCTGGCTGGTCACACCGAGCTTCTTGCCCTTGAAGTCGGCCGGCGACTTGATCGCGTCCTTGTCCTTCTTCGACACGACCTCGACCTCACCGGGCACGTTCGCGAACTGCACGACTGACTCGAGGCACTTGCTGGAGTCCTTGGCCTGGATGTCGATGGTGTGGTCGTAGAACCCGACGACGCCCTGCGCCTGATCGGCCAGCAACGCGGTCTCGGCGGTGACGCCGGCCGGGGTGTCGACCAGTTCGACGTTCAGGCCCTGCTCCTTGAAGTAGCCGAGCTGCTCGGTCAGCTTCGCCGGCATGTAGATCACCTTGGCGGCGCCGCCGACCATGATGGTGATCTTCGAACCGGAGCCGCCGCCGGACGAACCCGAGGTCGAGTCCTTCTTGGTTGCGCAGCCCGAGAGGGCGAGGGTGGAGCCGACGAGGGCGACGGCGAGCGTGCGGGCAGTTTGGTTCATGTTCATGTTGGACTTCCTTGTCTCAGAACGGTTTTCAGACCTGAATGGCGGACTGACCGGTGGTCGGGCGCCACTTGAGCAGTCGGCGTTCGAGCCAGCCGAGCAACAGCTCGGCGACGAGCGCCATGACGGTGGAGATGAGCATTCCGGCGAAGACACCGGCGGAGTCGAACGAGTTCTGCGCGGTGTTGATCAGCAGACCGATGCCGTGCGTCGAGCCGGTGTACTCACCGACGATCGCGCCGATCAGCGCAAAGCCGAACGCGGTGTGCAAGGAGGCGAGGATCCACGAGGTGGCGCTCGGCACGACGATCGACCGCATCACGTCCCAGCGCGAGGCGCCGAGGATCCGGGCGTTGTTGACCAGGTTCCCGTCGACCTCGCGAGCGCCCTGGTAGGCGTTGAAGAACACCGGGAAGAACACCAGGACCAGCGCGGTCGCGACCTTGCTGGTCATGCCGAGGCCGAACCAGATGACGAACAGGGCGGCGAGGACCACGCGCGGAACGGCGTTCAGGCCCTGGATGTAGGGCTGCAGCACCTCCGCCAGCAACCGCGAACGTCCGAGCACGATGCCGCAGACGATGCCCAGGATCGAGCCGAGGATGAAGCCGTACACCGCTTCGCGGAGGGTGTACGACATGTTCAGCCAGATCGAGCCGTTCGCGGTGCCGTCGGTGAACCAGGTGACCAACTTGTCCCAGATCAGCGACGGCTTGGAGTAGGTGAACGCGTCCAGCCACTGGTTGACGCTGAACTCCCAGAGGCCGAGAACGGCGATCAGCAGGACGACACGCAGCAGGTAGACGAGCGCCTTGTGTCGGCGTACGCGCTGGCGGGCGCTCATCCCGACCTTCGCCTCGTCCGTCGGCGTGGCCGGGGTGGTTTCGGTGGGTGCGACATCAAGCGACACGGCCGGCTCCCTTCGTACGAGCGATCTCGACCTCGGAGGACAGCGACTGCCAGATCTCGCGGTAGGTGGAGATGAATTCCGGAGTCATCCGGATCTCCTCGACGTTGCGCGGCCGCGGAAGGTCGATCGGGAAGACGTCCTTGACCCGGGCCGGGCTGGCCGTCATGACGACGACCCGGTCGGCGAGGGTGATGGCTTCCTCGAGGTCGTGGGTGACGAAGATGACCGCCGCGTTGGAGTCGGACCAGAGGTTGAGCAGTTCGTTCTGCATCAGCGCGCGGGTCTGCACGTCGAGGGCCGAGAACGGTTCGTCCATCAACAGGATCGAGGGGTTGTTGACAAGGGTCTGAGCGAGCGCCACCCGCTTGCGCATGCCACCGGAGAGCTGGTGCATGTAGTAGTTCTCGAAGCCCTTCAGCCCGACTCGCTCGATCCAGTCGCGGGCCTGCGCCTGGGCCGTCTTGCTGTCCACCCCACGCCAGATCGGACCGGCGGAGACGTTGCCGAGGACGCTGCGCCAGGGCAGCATCGCGTCGGCCTGGAACATGTATCCGACCCCGTCCGGGATCCCGTCGACCGGCTTGCCGGCGACCGTCACGGTGCCCTCCGACGGCGGCTCGAGACCGGACACGAGCGACAGCGTGGTCGACTTCCCGCAGCCGGTCGGGCCGACGACCGCGACGAACTCGCCGGCCTCGACCGAGAGCGTGATGTCGGACACCGCGGTGTGCAGGCCACCGGATGAGTTCATGAATCGTTTGGTGGCGTGAGCGAGTTCGACCAGGCTCATCGCGACCTCCCTTCCGTTGCGTGACGTGGGTCACGTTCGAACAACTTCGAGGAAGCTAGGGGGCCGCCGCGGCGCCTGTCGCGGTTGTGAGCGATAGCCGGAATCAGCGCGTACTTCGTGTTCTGCGCATTCTGCGCTGTGGTGTGGATCACGACCGCCGGACCTAGACTCGGACCCCGTGCCCCGCCTCACCGACCGCCGGTTCCCGTTCACCCGGCAGATGATGTTGTTGCAGGTCGGCGTGCTGTTGGCCCTCGGACTCGGCTCGCTCATCGCGGTCACGCTGATGCTGCGCGCGAGCCTGAACCACCAGTACGAACAGCGGGCGCTCGCGGTCGCCCGGTCCGTCGCCGCGACGCCGAACCTCGGCGACCTGGTCTCGGCGGAGAAGCAGCCGCAGGTGCAGCAGATCGCGCTGCGCGACGGGAAGGCGACCGGCGCCCTGTTCGTGGTGATCACCGACCGCAACGGCATCCGGTTGGCCCACCCGACCGCCTCCGAGATCGGCAAGAAGGTCTCCACCGATCCGCGGGAAGCGTTGAGCGGCAAGGAAGTTGCCACCATCGAGCAGGGAACGCTCGGGCTGTCCGCCCGCGGCAAGGTCCCGCTGCGCGACTCGAACGGTCGGATCGTCGGCGAGGTCAGCGTCGGCTTCGCGGCCAGCGACATCAACCACGCCCTCACCGCCCTGCTGGCTACCGCCGTTCCCGTCGGCCTGCTGGCCATCGCGGTAGGAGCACTGCTCACCGCGATGCTGGCCCGCCGGCTGAAGCGCGGCCTGTTCGGTCTCGAGCCCGACGCCGTGGCCGACCTGCTGCGCGAACACGACGCGGTGTTGTTCGGGATCAACGAGGGCGTCCTGGCGGTCGACCCGCAGGGCCGGGTCACCATGGCCAACGACGAGGCACGCCACCTGTTGGGCACCCCACTCGAGCGCGGGTCGTCCATCGCCGACCTCGGTCTACCGGACCGTCTGGCCCGCGCCCTGTCCGGCACCGAGGACTCTCAACTCACCGCGGTCGCCGGGTCGCGGGTGCTGCTGGCCCGCCACCGTACGGTCAGCCAGGGCAACCGCAGCCTCGGCAGCGTGCTCACCCTGCGCGACCAGACCGACATCGAGCAGCTGACCTCGGAACTGTCGTCCGTACGCACGATGACCGGCGCACTGCGCGCACAGCGGCACGAGTTCGCCAACCGGATGCACACCGTCATCGGGTTGTTGCAGACCGGATCGCCGGACGACGCCCTCGACTACCTGCGCGCCTCCGTCGCCCCCTTGACCGACTCCACCGTCAGCGCGGAAGCGGTGCGTTCCAACACGATTCGTGCGTTCTTCGGCGGAAAGTCGGCCCACGCCGCCGAGCGTGGTGTCGCCCTGACGCTGTCCGACCAGAGCTTCGTGCCGCGCAAGATGGTCGCTCCCGTCGAGGTCATCACGGTGCTGGGCAACCTCGTCGACAACGCGATCGATGCCGCGCCGTCCGGCGGTGAGGTGATCGTCGACCTGCTCACCGAGGGCACCGACCTGGTCGTCTCCGTCGCCAACCCGGGTCCGGGCATCCCGCCCGCCCAGGCGGCCGCGATCTTCGCCGACGGCTACTCGACCAAGGGCAACGACCGCGGCATGGGCCTGGCCATCGCCCGCCAGACCGCCCGCCGCCTCGGCGGCTCCCTCGACCTCGTGGCGCCCGGCGGCGACGGCGCACTCACCGTCTTCGTCGCCCGCCTGCCCGGCGTGCTCGCCGACCAGCTCTCCGACCCGGAGGAAGACCGATGATCAACGTCCTCGTCGTCGACGACGACTTCCGCGTGGCGCAGGTCCATGCCGCGTACGTCGACGCACTCCCCTCCTTCACCGTCGCCGGGGTCGCCCACACCGCGGCCGACGCGCTGTCCGCGGCGCACGCCGGACAGATCGACCTGGTGCTGCTCGACACCTACCTCCCCGACCGCCTCGGAACGGAGGTCATCGGTGACCTGACCGCGTACGCCGACGTGATCATGGTGACCGCGGACTCCTCGGCCGAATCGGTGCGCACCGCGCTGCGTCGCGGCGCGCTGAACTACGTCGTGAAGCCGTTCGCCCGGGAGACGTTGCACGCCAGGCTGCGGGCGTACGAGCGGTTCGCCGGCCGCGTCGGGCAGGGCACGCTCACCCAGGACCGCATCGACACCGCCTTCGTCGCCCTGCACGAGGGCGACCGGCCGCAGACCCCGAAGGGGCAGTCACCGGTGACCGCGAAGCTGGTCCGCAACGCGCTGCAGGAGGCCGGGGAACCGCGTACGGCGGTCGAGGTCGCCGACCAGATCGGTGTCTCCCGCGCCACCGCGCAGCGTTACCTCGCGGCCCTCGCCGAGGACGGCAAGGTCGAGGTGGCGCTGCGGTACGGCTCGACCGGGCGCCCGGAACACCAGTACGCCTGGCGCTGACGCGTCACCGAAAAAAACCAGCGCGTCACTCGACCGCGGGCACGATCCGGATGTCACGGACGACGCCGTCGCCCAGGGCGGCGAGCGCCTTGCCGTAGGCCTCGCTGTCGTGGCAGGCGACGGCCGCTTCGACCGAGTCGAACTCGATGAGCACCGAACGCTGCGTCGTGCCCGCTTCGAAGGCGGCGGCGGCCACGTCGCGGGCGAGGAAACGCCCTCCGCCGGCCTCGATCGCGGCCGGGGCGAGTTCGGCGTACGCGGCCAACTTCGCCGGGTCGTGAATCTCGAGGTAGGTGCTGATCCAGTACGCAGTCATGGGACGACCGTAGCGACCGGCGCCGACACACGACGCGGTGAATCGACCGGGGAAACACGAAGCCCCTGACCAGTTGGTCAGGGGCTTCGATCTGTGCGCGAGGGGGGAGTTGAACCCCCACGCCCTTTCGGGCACACGGACCTGAACCGTGCGCGTCTGCCTATTCCGCCACTCGCGCGAGTGCCGCATCAGTCTGCCCGTTTCTG
>JASLFY010000101.1 GCA_030150425.1 Yimella sp.
AATAACAAGGCGGCCCCCCCCTGCGCCCGGGGGCCCCCCCGGGGCGGGGGGGCCACCCCGGCGCCCGTGTCGGACCTCCCACGTCCCACCATTTCTGAAAGCTGTCGCATGTCCCGAACCAAGAAGTGGTTGCCGGGCCTGTTGCTCGTGTCGCCGTCGATCATCCTCGTCGGGGTGTTCGTCTACTGGCTGCTCACGAAGAACATGCTCGAGTCGCTGCAACGCACCGAGAACATCGTCACCGGCAGGGTGACCAACCCCGGGGGATACCAGAACTACACCAGCCTGTTGGGTGACCCCGACTACCAGCACGCACTGTTCAACCTCGTCGTCCTGACGGTGGTGTTCGTCGTCGGCACCATGTTCTTCGGGCTGCTCTGGGCGGTCCTGTTGGAGAAGGGGGTGGCCGGGGAGGGCATCTTCCGCTCGGTCTACCTGTTCCCGATGGCCGTGTCGTTCATCGCTGCGGGAGTCGTCTGGCGCTGGCTGATGAGCCCGGCGAAGGGCGACGGTCAGGCGGTCGGCCTGAACCAGTTGTTCCTGAAGCTGCACCTGGACTTCCTGCAGAGCTCGTGGTGGTCGCAGGGCAAATTCGGGATGGCCGCGATGGCGCTGCCGGCCATCTGGCAGCTGTCCGGCTACGTGATGGCGCTCTTCCTGGCCGGCTTCCGCGGCATCCCCGACGATCAGCGCGAGGCCGCCCGGATCGACGGTGCGAGCGAGTGGAAGATCTACCGCCACGTGCTGTTCCCGCAGCTGTCGCCGATCGCCCTCTCGGCGCTGATCATCGTCGGCCACATGTCGATGAAGATGTTCGACCTGATCTACGCCATCGCCGGTAACCAGAGCTACCAGGCGCTGGTGCCCGCCACCTTGATGTGGCAGCAGATGTTCAGCCAGAACAACTCGACCGGTGCCGCCGTCAACGCCACGATCCTGTTGGTCATCGTGGCCCTGGCCGTCGTGCCGTACCTCATCTTCACCAACCGCGAGCAGAACAGGAGCGGCCGATGACCACCGTCGATGCGGCGATCGACCAGGACGCAGCCGCGCTGTCCACCCGCAAGAGCACCGGCAAGGCGCCGGGCACCGAAGGTACCGTCGCGGGGCGCACCCTGCGCTACGTGCTGCTGGTGGTGTTCGCCCTGTTCGTGCTCACCCCGATGTACGTCCTGCTCGTCACCAGCTTCAAGCGCGCCGGCGACGTCACTGCCTCCGACGCGTGGGGCCTGCCGGTCCACTTCTCGACCCAGGGCTGGTCCGCCGCCTGGGACGTGCTGCACGCCTCCATGGGTCGCTCGCTGATCATGGCGCTGGCGGCCGCCGTCATCTCCTCCTGCCTGGGAGCGTTGAACGGCTACGTCTTCTCGGCGTTGAAGTTCCCGTTCTCGAACACGGTGTTCACGCTGTTCCTGTTCGGCATGTTCATCCCGTACCAGGCCGTGATGATCCCGCTGCAGGGCATGCTGCTCGACGTCCAGGGCAGCGTGGGCTGGTTCGACGGCATCGTGAAGCTGATCGTCGTGCACTCGATCTTCGGTATCCCGATCTGCACGCTGATCTTCCGTAACTACTACGACACCGCGGTGCCGAACGAGATCCTCGAGGCCGCGCAGGTCGACGGCTCGGGCGTGCTGCGTACGTTCCGTTCGATCGTGCTGCCGGTCTCCGCGCCGGCGTTCGTGGTCACGATGATCTGGCAGTTCACCTCGGCGTGGAACGACTTCCTGTTCGCGCTGTTCCTCACCAGCCCGACCAACGGTCCGGTGACGTACGCGCTGAACGACCTCGCCGGCGGTCAGAACCCGAACTACCCGCAGATCATGGCGGGCGTGCTGATCGCGTCGCTGCCGACGCTGCTGGTCTACATCATCCTGGGCCGCTACTTCATCGGCGGTCTGATGAGCGGGTCGGTGAAGTAGACCCGATGGAGCAGACCCGTGGCCGTCTCGCCGACGGCCGGGAGATCGTCTGGTTCGACCGGGACGGGACGGCCCGCGAGGCCGTCCCGGACACCCGGGACTTGGGGGAGCGGGGCAGCGGCGGCGTGATGCGCCGCGACCCGCTCACCGGGGAATGGGTGGCCCTGGCGGCGCACCGTCAGGCCCGCACCTTCATGCCGGCGGCGAGCGAGTGCCCGTTGTGTCCGACCCGACCCGGGTCGCTGTCCGAGGTGCCGACCGCCGACTACCAGGTGGTCGTCTTCGAGAACCGGTTCCCGTCGTTCGGCGGCGCGGGCGACGTCGACCTCACCTCGGCTGAGCTCTACGCCGAGCAGCCCGCGGTCGGCCGCTGCGAGGTGGTCTGCTTCTCCAGCGACCACGACGGCAGCTTCGCCGCGCTCGACGTGACGCAGGCGCGGCTCGTGGTCGACGCGTGGGCCGAACGTACGGCGGCGCTGAACGCGTTGCCCGAGGTCGCCCACGTGTTCCCGTTCGAGAATCGCGGCGTCGAGATCGGCGTGACCCTGCAACACCCGCACGGTCAGATCTACGGCTACCCGTTCGTCCCGCCGCGGGCCGCGACGGAACTGGCCCACGCGCGGGCCCACCGGGAACGCACCGGCCGCAGCCTGTTCGGCGACATCATCGCCGCGGAGCAGGCGGCCGGCACACGGATCGTGGCGCAGAACGACGACTGGATCGCGTTCGTGCCGTACGCCGCACGGTGGCCCATGGAAGTCCACTTCTTTCCGCTGCGACAGACCGCGGACCTCGCGGAACTCGACGACGCGCAACGGGATTCGTTCGCCTCGATCTACCTGTCGGTGCTGCGCGCCTTCGACCGGTTGTACGACCGGCCGATGCCGTACATCGCCTCCTGGCAGCAGGCTCCGGCCCGTGTCGACCGCGACGTCGCGTGGGTCCACCTCGAGCTTTTCTCGATCCGTCGCTCCGTCGACAAGCTGAAGTTCCTCGCCGGCAGCGAGTCCGCGCAGGGCGCGTTCATCGGCGACGTGTTGCCCGAACAACAGGCGGCGCACCTGCGAGAGGTGCTCGGATGAGCCAGGGTTCGGCAGTGGCAATCGCGGCCGCCGATCTCTTCCGACGGACGTACGGCCGCGAGCCGGACGGTGTCTGGTTCGCGCCCGGACGGGTGAACCTGCTGGGCGAACACACGGACTACGCCGGCGGCATGGTGCTGCCGATCGCCTTGGCGCAGGGCACCGCGGTCGCCGTCGGCCGTACGTCCGAGCCGGTGGTCGAGGCCGTCAGCGACTTCGGCGCCGGCGATCCGGTCTCGGTGGCGATCGACGCGATCCGGCCCGGGGCCGACCTCGGCTGGTTCGCCTACCCCGCGGGTGTCTGGTGGGCGGCTGCCCAGGCCGGGCTGCCCGTCGGTGGGGCCCAGCTGGCTGTGGCCTCCGACCTCGCCGTGGGCGCCGGTCTGTCGTCGTCTGCGGCGCTCAGTTGCTCGACCGGTCAGGCGCTCTCGGACCTGTTCGGCTGGTCCGCGACCACCCACGAGGTCGCGGCCCTGGCCCGACGCTCGGAGAACGAGATCGCCGGTGCGCCGACCGGTGTGATGGACCAGCTCGCCTCGATGTGCGGGGTCGCCGACCACGCGCTGGCGATCGACACCCGCACCCAGCAGGTCACCCCGGTGCCGTTCGTGACCGACGCGGTGCGGATGCTGGTGATCGACTCACACACCCCGCACGCTCTCGTCACGGGGGAGTACGCCGCCCGTCGCTCCGCCGTCGCCGAGGCTGAGGCGGCCCTCGGGGTCGACCACCTCGCGCTGGTCGAGCCGGAGCGGATCGAGGGCGCGGCCGGCGAGCTCGGCGATCTGCTGTATCGGCGCAGCCGACACATCGTCGCCGACAGCAACCGGGTCCACGCCGCGGTCGAGTTGCTGCGCGCGGGAGCCGACGTACGCGACCTCGGGCCGTTGTTCGACGCCTCGCACGCCTCGATGCGCGATGACTTCGAGATCACCGCGCCGACGGTGGACCTCATCCAACAGACCGCCGTGACGGCGGGTGCGTACGGTGCCCGGATGACCGGTGGCGGCTTCGGCGGCTGCGTCATCGCGCTGGTCGACGCCGGCCGCGAGGACGAGGTGCTCGAGGCGTGCCGACGGGCGTCCGCGGACGCCGGTCACCCCACGCCGACCGCCTTCGTCGCGACCGCGGCCGACGGCGCGCGCCGGTTGGTCTGACGGCTACTGGATCCCTTCGTCCAACACAGCCTGGAAGGCGGCGAGCACCGCGGGGTCTCCGGTGCGGGTGATGTTGCGGTCGGCGCGGGTCCACACCAACAGGTCGAGGTCGGCGGCGGTGCCGGACACCGTCGCGGTCGGATTCCCACCGCTCGAGCGGCCCGCGGCCACCTGGTCGGTGAAGTCCTGCCCCCACGCGGTGCCGGTCCACGTGTAGGTGTCGACGACCCAGCGCCGATCGCTGTCGGTGGCCACCAGCTCGAGGGTGCCGGTCACCGTCCGCCGCGCGTCCTCGGGCGCCCAGTTCCACATGACGTCGACGACGTGGTCGACCCCGGCGGCGGCGACTTCCGCGGTGATCGCGCCGATCTCCTGGCCGCCGGTGAGTTCCGCGTCGACGCGG
>JASLFY010000104.1 GCA_030150425.1 Yimella sp.
TGTTCGCCGAACTGGCCGATCTCGGCTGGTCCGACGACGACCTGGCCAAGGTGGCCGGCGGGAACGTGCTGCGGGTGCTGCGGGACGCCGAGGCGGTCGCCCGCGACCTGCAGCAGACCACGCCGCCCTCGCTGGTGCGAATCGACGACATCGACGGGTAGGGCGCTGCGGGGCGACCTATCCTGCTGACATGCCGTCAGCCCCCTGGGTCGTCCCCGCTCTACTGCTCGTGCTCGTGCTGATGATCAGCGCCGCCTACAAGGTGCGCGATCACACCTCGACCGCGAGCGCGTTCCGCAACCTGCGACTTCCCGGATTCCTCGAGACGATCCGCGCACCGCGGCTGTTGCCGTACGGCGAGTTCGTGCTGGCGCTCGCACTGCTGGTGGTCCCCCACCCCGCGTACGTGGTCGTGGCGGCGCTGACGGTCGTGCTGTTCGCGCTCTACCTCGTCGTGGTGTGGCGCGGGCTCGGCTTCGCCGAGCAGATCCACTGCAACTGCTTCGGCACCCTCGGGCTCGGCGAGATCGACCGCCGGACGGTCGTCCGCAACGTCGTGCTGCTCGCGCTCGCGCTCGCGGCGCTGGTCGACGGCCTGCGTGGCGGATCGATGATCGGCCGTTTTCGCGACTTCGACGCGACCTCCTGGGGCTGGCTGGCCGGGGTCGTCGGCGGCGTCCTGCTGACCGGACTCGTGATGTACCAGGGCCGCAGCTCCGCCGCGGCGCCGGTCGCACAGTCCGCACCGAGCCACGTCGAGACGGGCGACGGCGCCGAGCTGGAGTACGTCCGCCACCGGATCCCGTACGGCCAACTGGTCGACGCCGACGGAGGACTGCAGCCGCTGCACCTCCTGGCCAACGGCCGCCCGGCCCTGCTGGTGACCGTGAGCCTGACCTGCGGGTCCTGCCTGCGGGTGCTGGAGGAGCTGCCCGGCTGGGCCGCCGACCACCCGATGCTGCGGGTCGCCGCGGTGGCGGCCGGCACGACCCCGAAGGACACCCCGGACCTCGGCGAGTTCGTCGAGTGGTTCGACGACCCGGAACAGCGGGTCACCCAGACGCTCGGGATGAGCTACCCGTCGGCGGCGCTGTTGGCACCCGACGGACTGCTGGCCGGCGGTCCGGAGCACGGTTCGGACGCCGTGATCCAGTTCCTCGGCGACATCCACGCCGAACTGGTCGATGCCGGCGCGTTCGTCGAGCCGGAGCCCGTCGCTCAGTAACGCCGCTGCCGACCCACCCGCAGGACGACCGCGAACAACGCCGGGATCCATCCGACGACGACGCCCCAGAACGCGCCGTACATCGCGCTACCGGCCACGTCGTTGGGCTCGAAGCGGACCGTCCCGGACGTCCAGCCGCCGGCGACGGCGGCGACCGACGCCGCGATGGCGGTGATGCCCCAGACCGCGAAGAACAACAGGCCGCGCGCGGCCGCGCGACCCGCACCGAGGGTGGCCACCAGGGTCAGCAACGCGGTGCCGACCCCGACCACCACGGCCGCCACCAACTCGGCGGAGGTGTCCAACCGGAACTGCATCGTGTACTGGCGCGCGTCGAAGTAGGCGGCAACGGTGCCCAACCACGACCCCCACTTCCCGCCGTGTCGGGAGATCTGCTCGGCGCTCTGCCCGAGCACGATGGTGAGACCTGCCGCGACGAGGCCGGCGGCGAGAGCGGGCAGCAGCCCGCCGTACTTCTTCTCCCCGACCGGGGCGGTGGCGTACGCCGGCGGTGCCTGGTAGCCGTTGTCGGAGGCGTACCCCGGGTCCGTCGGAGCGGCGCCGTGTTGGGCCGGACGCGGCTGCAGCGGTCGCTCGAACTCGTGCGGCCGGTGCGAGTGGGTGCGGGCCCGGGCCGGGTCGGCCGCCGGGAGTTCCTCCGTACGGTCGCCCGTCGGCTCCTGCGACACCGGCTCCGTCGAACGGTACGGGTCGTCGTTGCTCATGCGTTCCCTCCCTGACTGCGACGCGGCGGGTTCATCGCCGCTGGCGAGCGTACGACGAACCCGTCGCCGTCACTGCCGTCCGTGCTGGGTGAGTTCCCAGGCGTCCTCGCCCGAGGTCTCCTCGACCGGCAGGTCGCCGTCGTAGTCGACATCGCCCGGAACCTCGTTGCCCTGCAGGCGGCTGAGCGTGTCGGGCAGGTCGTCCGGCTTCACCAGGACGTCGCGGGCCTTCGACCCCTCGGAGGGGCCGACGATCCCGCGCGACTCCATCAGGTCCATCAATCGGCCGGCCTTCGCGAACCCGACGCGCAACTTGCGCTGCAGCATCGAGGTAGAACCGAACTGCGAGGTGATGACCAGCTCGGCGGCCTGGACCAGCAGGTCGAGGTCGTCGCCGATGTCGTCGTCGATCTCCTTCTTCGGCGCGGCCACCGCGACGTCGTCGCGGTAGGACGGCTTGAGCTGTCCGCGGACGTGCTCGACGACGTCCTTGACCTCGGTCTCGGTGACCCAGGCACCCTGCACACGCATCGGCTTGCTGGCACCCATCGGCAGGAAGAGCGCGTCACCCTGACCGATCAGTTTCTCGGCACCGGGCTGGTCCAGCACCACGCGGCTGTCGGCGAGCGACGAGGTCGCGAACGCCATCCGGGACGGCACGTTCGCCTTGATCAGACCGGTGACGACGTCGACCGACGGACGCTGGGTGGCCAGCACCAGGTGGATACCGGCCGCGCGGGCCAGCTGGGTGATGCGGACGATCGACTCCTCGACGTCGCGCGGGGCGACCATCATCAGGTCGGCGAGCTCGTCGACGATGACCAGCAGGTACGGGTACGGCTGCACCACGCGCTCCGAGCCGGCCGGCGGCTGCACCTTGCCCGAGCGGACGGCTTTGTTGAAGTCGTCGATGTGCTTGTAGCCGAACGCCGCGAGGTCGTCGTAGCGGGTGTCCATCTCGCGGACGACCCACTGCAGCGCCTCGGCCGCCTTCTTCGGGTTGGTGATGATCGGCGTGATGAGGTGCGGAATGCCCTCGTACGCCGTCAGTTCCACGCGCTTGGGGTCGACCAGCACCATCCGGACCTCGTCCGGCGTCGAGCGCATCATGATCGAGGTGATCATCGAGTTCACGAAGCTGGACTTACCGGCACCGGTCGCACCGGCGACCAGCATGTGCGGCATCTTCGCCAGGTTCGCGATGACGTAACCGCCCTCGACGTCCTTGCCGACACCCATCACCATCGGGTGGTCGTTGCCGCGGGCCGCCTGGCTGCGCAGCACGTCGCCGAGGCTGACCTTCTCGCGGTCGGTGTTCGGGATCTCGATACCGATCGCCGACTTGCCCGGGATCGGGCTGAGGATGCGGACATCGGCCGAGGCGACGGCGTACGCGATGTTCTTGGAGAGGGCGGTGACCTTCTCGACCTTGGTGCCGGCGCCGAGCTCGACCTCGTAGCGGGTCACCGTCGGGCCACGGGTGAACCCGGTGACCTGGGCGTCGATGTCGAACTGGTCGAACACGCCACCGAGCGCCTCGACGACGCGGTCGTTGGCGGCGGACCGCGTCTTGTGCGGCGGGCCCGGCTCGAGCAGGTCGCTGGACGGCAGCGTGTAGGTGACGTCGCCGGCGAGCAGCAGCTGCTCGGTGCGCTGCGGCAGCGGCTGGGTCGGCGGTGCCTCGATCTTCGGCGCCGGCGCACCGGGCAGCTGGACGGCTCCCCGCGGCTTGTCCGGCTTCGCTGCGGGTGCGGCGGCAGGAGCCTCCGCCGCGTCGACCGCATCGGTCTCGTCGGTGCGGGGCGTCTTCTCCCCCGGCTTCAGGGTCCGACCGCCGCGGGTCTTGCGGGGCGCGACGACCGCGGCCTGCTCGAAGGCCTCGTCGCCGTCCAGGTCGGGCAGTTCGTCGGTGCTGCGCTTGCGGCCCTTGCGCGGGCTCCGGCCCGGTCCGTCGATCGCGTCGCCGTGCAGGTCGAGCGCGACCGCGTCGACCGGTCCGTCCTCGTGGTCCTCGACCAGCCGGCCGTAGAACAGGCGGTCGGTGACCGCGCGCACCCGCTCGCCGATCGCGTGGACCGGGGTCGCGGTGATGACCAGCAGGCTGAAGACGCCGAGCAGCAGGAGCAGCGGCACCGCGCCCCAGGTGTGGACCGCGGCGACCAGCGGACTGGAGGCCAGGAAGCCGA
Source organism: Yimella sp. (assembly GCA_030150425.1). Taxonomy (GTDB): domain Bacteria; phylum Actinomycetota; class Actinomycetes; order Actinomycetales; family Dermatophilaceae; genus Yimella. Next base: position 4,137 of record JASLFY010000104.1, read on the forward strand.
TCATCCCGCCGGCCTGCTCGATCGCCTCGCGCGGCTGCGGCTCGGGCAGCCCCTTCGCCAGGCTGGTCAGCCCGCAGATGCTGAAGGCGAGGAGGGCGAGCCCGATGCTGATCCGGTTCGTGGCGTGGTGGCCCTGCGGGGTACGGACGACGTGGATTCCCATGCCGAGCAGGACGACCGGCAGGGAGAGCGCGACGACACCGAGGGTGCCGGCGGTGACGGTGTGGACGATCTGACCGAACAGCCCGGACAGGCCCCACCACTCGGTGGCGGCGACGACGATCGCCGCGGCGATCAGCGTGAAGCCGACGCCGTCCCGACGCAGTTCGGGCTCGATGTCATGGGTCGAACTACCCACCCGACGTACGGTGCCGCCGGCGACGTGGGCCACGCCCATCCAGGTGCCGCGCAGGGCGCGCAACGGCAGCGGGGTGCCGCCACCACCCCGGGCAGGTTGCTTGCCACGGGTCGACGCCGATTTCGCGCGTGCCGGCGGGCGTGACTTGCTCGCGCTGGCAGCAGGACGGGTCCGCGCGCTGCTGGAGCGGGCGGACGACTTCGAAGCGGTCTGACGGGTGGCCACGGGCGTGAGCCTAACCGTCTGTCACACCAGTCCCTCGGATCACACGCCGCGCGGATTCAGGTCCGAAGCCGTTCCGTGACCTGCCCGGGACGAGCCGTGCCGGCCCTGGCAGCACCGGCACGGACCACTCCGCGAGACGGCCGACGGCCGAGGATGACGCCTCCCGCGTCGCCCGCTAGTGTTCATCGCAGGTCAAGAGTCTCAGCGACAAGCCCCGGCTTGCTGAGCGGCAACCCTCCTTCCGCGGTGGGGTGCTCCGGGTGACGACCGGGCCGTCGGGCAGCCGCCCGAACGGCAAGCGCGGATCACTCGTTCGATCCCCTGTCGGTGTCTGCCGTCCGGGCTTGTTCGGTGGTCCCTCGGATCCGAACAGGAGTGACATGTCGATCGCGACCACCGCCCCGAACACCACCCCGTCCCCCACTGCAGAACCTCGCCGGTTGCGCCTGGTGCCGGACGACCTCGCACCGATCCCGCACCGGGTCGCGGAGGGCCTGCCACGCACCGTCCACCACGAACTGGGCGTCCCGACCGTCGACCGCAAGGTGCTGGACTTCGCCAACTTCGACCACGGCGCGACCGCGCCGGCACTGGTCGCGGTGCAGGACGCGGTGACCGCGGTGCAGCGCACGTACGGCTCGGTGCACCGCGGCGCGGGCTACACCAGTCGCACCACCACCGGGTGGTTCGAGCAGGCGCGGGCCGAGATCGCCCGCTTCGTCGGCGCCCGGCCCGACGACCTCACGGTCTTCACCCGCAACACCACGGACGCCCTGAAGCTGCTCGCGCACTGCCTCCCCCGGCGTACGCAGGTTTTCGCCTGGGAGTCGGCCCACCACGCGGCGCTGCTCGCTTGGCCGACCCGGCGCACCACCCGACTGCCGATCCCCAACTCCGCCGCCGACGCGGTCGACCTGCTGCGCGGTGCCCTCGAGCAGTCGACCGCCGAGACCAAGCTGGTGGTCGTCACGGGCGCCTGCAATGTCTCCGGCGAGGTCTGGCCCGTCGCCGAACTCGCAGCAGCGGCACGGGAGTTCGGCGCACGCGTCGTGCTCGACGCCGCCCAGCTGGCGCCTCACCGTCAGGTCGACATCGAGGGCTGGGGCGTCGACTGGGTGGCGCTGTCCGGGCACAAGGCGTACGCGCCGTACGGGGCGGGTGCGCTGGTCGGGCGCACCGACTGGCTGGACGCGGCGGCGCCGTACCTGCCGGCGGGTGGCGCGACCCGCGCGGTCGGGCCGCGCTCCATCGAGTGGCAGACCGGCCCCGCCCGGCACGAGGGCGGAACCCCCAACGCGGTCGGCGCGATCGCCCTGGCGGCCGCCTGCGCCACCCTTTCCGCGCACCATCAGCGGATCGAGGAGCACGAGATCGCCCTCACCCGCCGGTTGCGCGAGGGCCTGGCCGGCGTCCCGGGCGTCGAGTTCGTGTCCGTGCTCGGCGACGACCGCCCCAACGTCGGGGTCGTCACCTTCACCATCGACGGGATCGACTGCTCGCTGGTGTCGCAGGTGCTCGCCGACGAGC
>JASLFY010000131.1 GCA_030150425.1 Yimella sp.
GCGCTGATCGAGGCGGGCGGCCAGGACCCGGAGTGGCTCACCCAGCAGCAGGTCGGCGACGCGCAGGTGCGCATCCCGGCCGAGCGCTACCAGCAGTGGTTCGCGGCGCTGCCCGCCGAACTGCGCGACGCGATGGTCGAGAAGTGGGGCGAGGCGCCCGGCGAGCTGTACGTCGACAACGGCGAGATCGTCTGCGCCGCCATCCGATCCGGCAACCTGGTGATCCTGGTGCAGCCGCCGCGCGGCTTCGGGGAGAACCCGATCGCGATCTACCACGACCCCGACCTGCCGCCGACCCACCACTACCTGGCGACGTACCGCTGGATCGAGGAGGAGTTCGGCGCCCACGCGGTCGTCCACATGGGTAAGCACGGCAACCTCGAGTGGCTGCCCGGCAAGAACCTCGCGATGTCGGCCGCCTGCGGCACCGACGCCGCGCTCGGCTCGCTCCCGCTGATCTACCCGTTCCTGGTCAACGACCCGGGCGAGGGGACCCAGGCCAAGCGTCGCGCCCACGCCACGGTCGTCGACCACCTGGTGCCGCCGATGGCGCGCGCGGAGTCGTACGGCGACATCGCCCGGCTCGAGCAACTGCTGGACGAGTACGGCAACGTCAGCGCGATGGACCCGGCGAAGGCGCCGGCGCTGCGCGGCGAGATCTGGACCCTGCTGCAGGCGGCGAAGCTGCACGAGGACCTCGGCGTCGACGAGAAGCCGGACGACGAGAGCTTCGACGACTTCGTGATGCACGTCGACGGGTGGCTGTGTGAGATCAAGGACTCGCAGATCCGCGACGGGCTGCACGTTCTCGGCCAGGCGCCGCAGGGCGAGGAACTGATCAACCTGACGCTGGCCATCCTGCGCGCCGGGCAGACCTTCGGCGGCAAGGGCGACGGTGTCCCTGGGCTGCGGGTGGCGCTCGGCCTGGCCGAGGACGCACCGGCCAAGGAGACCGACCGGATCGAGAACCTTGCACGCGTCCTCGTGGAGTCGGTGGCCGCCACCGGCTGGGCCGTCGACAAGGTCGCCGGCATCGTGGAAACCGTTGTCGGACAGCCGAACCCGGGCGCGCAGGCGTCGCTGGAGTTCGCCTGCACCGAGGTCGTCCCGCGGCTGGCCGACACCGCACGGGAGATCCCGATGGTGCTGCACGCCCTCGACGGCGGCTACGTTCCAGCCGGCCCGTCCGGTTCGCCGCTGCGCGGTCTGGTGAACGTGTTGCCGACCGGGCGCAACTTCTACTCGGTCGACCCGAAGGCGATCCCGTCGCGACTGGCCTTCCAGACCGGCTCCGCGATGGCCGAATCGCTGCTGGAGCGCTACCGGACCGAGCAGGGCGACTGGCCCGAGTCGGTCGGCCTGTCGGTGTGGGGAACCTCCGCGATGCGTACGTCCGGTGACGACATCGGCGAAGTGCTCGCGCTGCTCGGGGTTGTACCGGTCTGGGACGAACAGTCCCGCCGTGTCGTCGGTCTCGAACCGCAGTCCCTCAGTGAACTCGGTCGCCCGCGGATCGACGTGACGGTCCGCATCTCCGGCTTCTTCCGGGACGCCTTCCCGCACGTCATCGCGATGCTCGACGACGCCGTTGCGCTGGTCGCCGGACTCGACGAACCGGACAACCAGAACTTCGTCCGCAAGCACGCCCGCGCCGACCTGGCCGAGCACGGCGACGAACGACGTTCCCGCACAAGGATCTTCGGTTCCAAGCCGGGGTCGTACGGGGCGGGCGTCCTGCAGGTCGTCGAGTCGGGCCAGTGGCGCAGCGACGACGACCTGGCCGAGGTCTACACCGCCTGGGGCGGGTTCGCGTACGGCCGCGGCCTGGACGGCGTGCCGGCCCGCGACGACATGCGCTCCAACTACAAGCGCATCCAGGTCGCCGCCAAGAACATCGACAACCGCGAGTCGGACATCCTCGACTCGGACGACTACTTCCAGTACCACGGCGGCATGGTCGCAACCGTGCGCGCGCTCACCGGCGCGGAACCGCAGGCGTACGTGGGCGATTCGACGTCGCCGGACAACGTGCGAACGCGGACCCTGCAGGAGGAGACGAACCGTGTCTTCCGCGCCCGCGTGGTCAATCCGCGGTGGATCGCGGCGATGCAGCGGCACGGCTACAAGGGTGCGTTCGAGCAGGCGGCGACGCTGGACTACCTGTTCGGGTTCGACGCGACGGCCGGGGTGGTGCCGGACTGGATGTACGAGTCCGTCGCCAACGCGTACGTCACGGACAAGACCAACCAGGAGTTCCTGAAGCAGGCCAACCCGTGGGCGCTGCACGCGATGGTGGAGAAGCTGAGTGAGGCCGCGGACCGTGGGCTGTGGGAGAACCCCGACCCGGAGCTGATGGCGCAGCTGCAGCAGATCTACCTGGATGTGGAAGGCGACCTGGAGGAGTGACGCTCCCGCCGCGCCCCACGCCGCTGATCGGCGACCCGACCTCGGCCCGCGACCGGGCGGCCGATCCGGCCGGCTGGGCGATGCCGCCGGAGGTGGTCGAGGCGCTCGACCGGGTCATTGGGGCGCGGCGCGACATCCGGCGGTTCCGGCCCGACGCTGTGCCGCCCGAGTTGGTACAGCAGGTGTTGGAGGCGGCCCACGCCGCGCCGTCGGTCGGCCACTCGCAGCCGTGGCGGTTCATCGTCGTCCGGGACCCCGCGACGCGCGACCGGGCCGCCCACATGGCCGACCGGGCCCGCCTGCAGCAGGCCCATCTACTGACCGACGAGCGGGCCGCGCGGCTGCTCGACCTCAAGCTCGAGGGCGTACGCGAGGCGCCGGTCGGCGTCGTCGTCGCCTGCGATCG
>JASLFY010000416.1 GCA_030150425.1 Yimella sp.
CCCGCGTCGAACCGCTCGACGGCGTGACCGTCCTGCCGGACTACCCGAAGAAGCAGTTCGCCTTCAAGTCGAACGCGCCGGGCGTCTACTACGTGCAGTATCAGGCGTCGGCGGGCCAGGCGGATGCCAAGGGCATCGTGCGCGTCGATGTGCTCGACAAGCAGGAATCGGAGCTCCCCCCGGTCGCCGTGCGCGATGTCGCCCTGCTGCCGACGGGCAAGGAGGCGCTGGTCGGCGTGCTCGCGAACGATTCCGACCCCGCGGGCGGCGTGCTGGTCGTGCAGTCCGTCTCCGTGCCTCCGCACGCGGGCGTCGCGGTGTCGGTCCTGAACCACGAGACGCTGCGGATCACCGATCAGGGCGCTCTCGACGAGCCGGTCAAGATCACGTACCGCATCTCGAACGGATCGAAGTCGGCGGAGGGCGACGTGACGGTGGTCCCGATCCCCGCTCCGTCCAAGATCACGCCGCCGGTCACGCACGACGACGAGGCCGTCGTGCGTGTCGGCGACGTCGTGACGATCCCCGTGCTCGCCAACGACGTGCACCCCAACGGCGACGTGATGCACGTCGCACCGGACCTGGTAGAGCCGCTGGTGGACCCGAAGGACGGCGAGGCGTTCGTCTCGCAGGACTCCGTGCGCTTCCGCGCCGGCAAGCAGCCCGGCACGGTGTACCTCACCTACGAGGCGGTCGACTCGATGGGGCAGAAGGCGGGCGGCCACGTCACCGTGCAGGTCCTCCCCGTCGACGGCGAGGTCAACGCACCGCCCCGTCCGCGCGATCTGACGGCGCGCGTCCTGGCCGGCACCAGCATCCGCATCCCGGTCCCGCTCGACGGGATCGACGTGGACGGCGACTCGGTCGAGCTTCTCGGACAGGACATCGCCCCGACCAAGGGGCGGATCACCGAGACCGGCGGCGATTTCCTGGAGTACGAGGCCTTCAAGGGGTCCACAGGCGTCGACACCATCGTCTACCGGGTGCGCGATCGCCTGGGAGGCGAGGGCACGGCGACGATCCGGGTCGGCATCGCCCCCGCAGAGGCGACCAACCAGGCGCCGTTCGCGGTGAAGGACACCGTGGTGGTGCGCCCAGGCCGCTCGGTGGCCGTCCCGGTGCTGGCGAACGACTCCGACCCCGAGGGCGATGAGATCCGCCTGGTCAAGGACGGCATCGAGACGCCGAAGGACTCCGGCATCACGGCGAGGGCGTCCGGCGACCGCGTCGTCGTCAAGGTCCCCGACCGCGAGCTCGATGCATCGCTGCAGTACACGATCCGCGACTCCAAGGGCGCCGAGGCGGATGCTCCGATCCTCGTCACCGTCGACAAGGACGTCCCGCTCATGACGCCCATCGCACGCGACGACCGCCTGCGCGTCGAGGACCTCGAGGACTCGCTCTCCGCCGATATCGACATCCTCGCCAACGACGAGGACCCGGACGGCACGGTCGAGGGACTGAAGGTGGCCGTCGACGGCGGTGCGAAGCTGGTCGGCGACCGCAAGGTCCGCGTGAGCGTGACCGACCAGCGTCAGCTGATCCGGTACACCGTGACCGATCAGGACGAGCAGGCGGCTTCGGCGTTCATCTTCGTCCCCGCGCTCAGCGAGCTGCGTCCGGCGCTGCGCTCGACCAAGCCTGTCGAGGTCAAGAGCGGCGAGACGAAGGTGCTCGAGCTCGCCGACTACGTCACCGTCGCCGGCGGCGGGAACGTGCGTCTCACGGAGGCGTCGAAGGTCAGCGCCGGTCACGGCAACGGGGACACCCTGATCCAGGATGAGACCACCCTGGTCTACACGTCCGAGAAGGGCTACTTCGGCAAGGACTCGCTGAGCTTCGAGGTGACCGACGGCAAGACCGTCGAGGACCCCGAGGGTCGCAAGAGCACGCTGTCGATCCCCATCACGGTGCTCCCGCCCGACAACCAGCCGCCGGTGTTCGTGAACGGTCAGATCGACGTCGCCCCGGGCGAGGAGGCGACGTCCATCGACCTCGCCGCGCTGACCACCGATCCGGACAAGGGCGATGCGGGGAAGATCCGCTACAGCATCACCGATCGCCCCGGCGACGGCCTGAACGCGCGCCTGGACGGGAGCGAGCTCCTGGTCGATGCGTCGGCGACCACCCCCAAGGGCACGACCGCGACCGTCGGGCTGAGCATCACGGACGGCACCACGGAGGCTGTCGAAGGCAGCGTGACGGTCACGGTGACGGCATCCACTCGCCCGCTCGCCGTCGCCGGTCCGGACAACGTCGATGAGGCGGACCAGGGCAAGACGATCACCGTCCCGGTGCTGCAGAACGACATCAATCCCTTCGAGGCCGACGGGAAGCCCCTGAAGGTGCTCTCCGCGGACCGCGAGAGCGGCAACGGCGACGCGCGGGTCGTCGGCGACCGCGTCGAGGTCACCCCGGCATCGGACTTCGTGGGCGTGATGGTGGTGCGGTATCGCATCCAGGATGCGACGAAGGACGCGGATCGTGAGGTCGACGGCCGCATCACCGTGACGGTGCAGGGCGTGCCGGATGCTCCGGGTGTGCCGCGCGTGACGACGGTCGAGGACCGCACGGTGGTCCTGAACTGGTCGGCGCCGTCGAACAACGGTGCGGAGATCGATCACTACACGGTCACCTCCGTGGGCGGGCGTTCGTACACCAAGACGTGCACGTCGACGACGTGCACCCTGGACGGGCTGACGAACAACGTCGAGTACACATTCCAGGTGACCGCGCACAACCGCGTGGGCGACGGCCCCGCGTCTCCGGCATCCGAGCCTGCACGTCCGGATGTGCGTCCCGAGACGCCGCTGCCGCCGAAGCTGGTGTTCGGTGACAAGTCTCTGAAGGTGTCGTGGACTCCTCCGCAGTCGAACGGATCGCCGGTGGATGCGTACACGCTGCAGATCTCTCCTGCGCCGCTGAGCGGTTCCTCGGAGCGGAAGGTCGGCAATGTCACGTCGCTGACGTGGGATGGGCTGGAGAACGGCACGAACTATCAGGTGCGGGTGCAGGCGCACAACCAGGCGCCCGACCCCTCCGACTACAGCGTCTGGTCCCTGGGCGAGACGCCCGCGGGCGTCCCGGGCACGGTCGCGGCTCCCACGGTCAGCAGTGCTCCGTCGGTCGGCAGCGAGGCGCAGATGACGGTTCGCTGGAGCGATGCCAACCCGAACGGCGATGCGGTCAAGAACTACGACCTGCTGATCTACCGCGGCGGTTCGCTGTTCCAGACCCTGGCGGTGGGCACCGCGACGTCGAAGACCGTCTCCGTCCCGACGAACTCGTCCGACTACACCTACGCGGTGAAGGCGACGAACAAGGCCGGCACGAGCGCCGCGAGCCCGCAGTCCACTCCGCAGCGTGCGTTCGGATCTCCTGGGGCGCCGACGAACGTGAAGGCGACGCCGGGGGATCAGAGGATCACGGTGACATACACGATGTCCGACTCGGCGCTCAACGGCGCCAAGCGCGAGGAGATCCGGTACCAGTACTCGCTCTCGGGCGGGGCGTGGACGAACTGGAACGGCAGCAGCACGATCCCGGCGAACAACGGAACCGACTACACCGTCAAACTGCGTGCGTACTCGGTGGTCGGCGGTCAGCAGTCCCAGCCGGGGCCGGCGTCCGCTGCATCCAACACGGTGCGTCCCTACGGCACTCCGCATCCGCCGACCGGCTCCGCCTCGAAGTCCGGCGATCAGCAGATCAAGCTGACCTGGAACGCCGGTGGCTCCGACAACGGCTACCCCGTGACCACGTACATCAGCGTGGACGGCGGCGGCTGGCAGAAGGTCGCCACCACCGGCAGCAGGATCGTCGGCAACGGCTACAACCAGACGCACAGCATCCGGGTCAAGGCCGTCGCCAGCCCGGGCGGCGAGTCGCTCTCGCCGACGTACAGCGCCACCACGAGTGCGCCGCCTTCGCCCAAGATCTGGGTCACGAAGGGCGACTACGTGAGCGGCTGCGTGAACGGCTGTTACAAGTTCAAGGTCAACTGGGAGAACGCCAACCTCGGCAGCGTCACCGTCAAGTGCATGAAGGACGGCGGACAGGTCGGCAACTACGCTCACCCGGTGACCATGAACGGCACCGGAAGCAGCCCCTCCCTGGACTGCTGGCAGGGCAGCGACAACGTCAACGTGTGGGTCGACGTCGTGGGCTGGGGCGACAGCGTCGACACCGAGAAACGGTACTGGGCCAAATAGCCGGGCCCGACGCGACGCGGTCCGACGATACCCGCGGGGGAACGCCCAGGGGCACGGGTAGTCCTGCCCATGCCCCAGCAGTGGGGCGGGGCCGGTATGCCGGTTACAATGACACGGGCCGATCCCGGGGGGAGACAACGGAATGAGACTGCTGTCGTGGGTGCGCGCGCGTCCGAAGGCGCTCGCTGCGACGGCCGGCGTCGTCGTCGGCAGCGTGGTGCTCACCGGCATGGCACTCGCCTATGACGGACTCCCCACCGCCAAGGTCGACCTCAACGACGCGGGTGTCTGGCTGACCAAGTCCTCGGCGCTGCTCGTGGGGCACTTCAATCACGAGTCCACCGTGCTCGACGGCGGGCTGCGCACGAGTGGCGAGAACTACGACATCCTGCAGCAGAGTCAGACCGTGCTCGTGGTCGACCACGGCAACTCCACGCTGACCGCGATCGACACCGCCAACGTCTCGCTGACCGACAGCACCACCATCCCCGGTGACGCGAAGGTCGCGCTCGGCGATCACACCGCTGCCGTGCTGGATCGCAAGTCCGGTGCGCTCTGGGTGCTCGGCGCCGCCGACGTCGCAGGGTTCGACGTGAAGGCCACCGATCCGGTCGCGAAGCTCGGCAAGGATGCGGATGTCACGGTCGGCCAGGACGGCACCGTGTTCGCCGTGTCGGCGGAGGACGGCGAGATCATCACGATCCCCGTCGACGCCCAGGGCTCGCCGCTGGAACCGAAGACCTCCTCCCTGGACGGCGTCAAGGACGCGTCCGAGCCCACGATCACCGCCGTCGGCGACGTGCCGGTGGTGCTCAACCCCTCCGATGGCTTCGTCGCGGCGCCCGGCGGGGTGCACGCGCGGATCGACGATGCGGAGGATGCCGTGCTGCAGCAGGCATCCGCCGCGACCGACGCCGTCACGGTCGCGACGCCGACGGGATTGATCCGCGTGCCGCTGAACGGCGGCGAGGCCAGCACCGTCAAGGCCGGAGGGTCGGGAATCCCCGCGGCGCCGGTGTTCCTCGAGGGCTGCACCTACGGCGCCTGGGGCGGCTCGGCCCGGTTCCTCCGCGACTGCGCAGGCAAGCAGGACGACGTCTCCGCGAAGATCCCCGGCGGTGAGCGCAGCTCTCGTCTGATGTTCCGTGTGAACCGCGACGTGATCGTGCTCAACGACGTGATCGGCGGCGAGGCCTGGCTGGCCGACGAGAGCCTGCAGCGCGTCGACGACTGGAGCATCCTGACGCCTCCCGAGGGTGAAGCCGAGGACCAGGAGGAGACCACGCAGGAGACCGTGGAGACCTCGCTTCCGGAGCGCAAGCCCGAGAACACGCCGCCGGTGGCGGAGGACGACAAGCTCGGCGTGCGCCCGGGTGGCACCACCATGCTGCCGGTGCTGGACAACGACAACGACCCCGACGGCGACGTGCTGGTCGCGACTCTCGCCGGCGCGCAGCCGTCCATCGGCGAGGTGCAGCCGATCCTGAACGGCGGTGCCCTGCAGATCATGGCGCCGAAGGATGCCAGCGGCACGGCGACCTTCACGTACCAGGTCGACGACGGCCGTGAGAACGGCACCGACACCGCGACGGTCACGGCGACGGTGTACGACTGGGACGCCAACAGCGCTCCCAAGCCCAAGCGCAAGACCAAGCTGTCGGTCGAGGTCGGCGGCACCCTGTCGTACAACGTGCTACCCGACTGGATCGACCCCGAGGGTGACGACGTCTACCTGCAGCAGGTCGTGGCGGCACCCGGGGATGAGGTCGAATACACCACTGACGGCCAGATCACGTATCGCGCCGTGGGCAGCCTGCAGGGACGCAAGGAGGTCTCGATCGTCGTGGCGGATGCCCTCGGCGAGACCGCGAACGGCACGATCCAGCTCGATGTGAAACCGGCCGGCGGCACGGTGCCCGTCACGAACGCCGACCACGTCGTCACCCGTGTCGGGGAGACCGCGACGGTCTCTCCCACCGCGAACGACACCAGCACCGCACGCGACGACCTGCGCCTGACGCGCGTCGAGCCGCTCAGCGGCGTGACGATCGTGCCGGACTACCCGAAGAAGCAGTTCACGTTCGAGTCGAACGCGCCGGGCGTCTACTACGTGCAGTACCAGGTGTCGGCGGGGCAGGCGGATGCCAAGGGCATCGTGCGCATCGATGTGCTCGACAGGCAGGAGTCCGAGCTGCCGCCCGTCGCGGTGCGCGACGTCGCCCTGCTCCCCAAGGGCAGCGAGGCGCTGGTCGGCGTGCTCGCGAACGATTCCGACCCCGCGGGCGGCGTGCTGGTCGTGCAGTCGGTCACGGTGCCGCCGCACAGCGGCATCGACGTGTCGGTGCTGAACCACGAGACGCTGCGCATCGGCGACCAGGGCGCCCTCGACCAGCCGGTGAAGATCACGTACACGATCTCGAACGGCTCCAAGTCCGCGCAGGGAGACGTGACAGTCATCCCGATCCCGGCCCCCTCCAAGATCTCCGCACCCGTCACGCATGACGACGAGGCTGTGGTTCGCGTCGGCGATGTCGTGACGATCCCGGTGCTGGACAACGACGTGCACCCGAACGGTGAGGTGATGCACGTCGCGCCGAAGCTGATCGAGCCGCTGGTCGACCCGAAGGACGGCGAGGCGTTCGTCTCGCAGGACAGCGTGCGCTTCCGCGCCGCGAACCAGCCCGGCACCGTCTATCTCACCTACGAGGCCGTCGACGCGATGGGGCAGAAGGCCGGCGGTCACATCACGATCCAGGTGCTGGCGAAGGATGCCGACGTCAACGCGCCTCCGCACCCGCATGACCTCACGGCGCGGGCACTGGCGGGCACCAGCATCCGCATCCCGATCCCTCTCGACGGGATCGACACCGACGGTGACTCCGTCGAGCTGCTCGGCCAGGACGTCGCGCCGATCAAGGGCCGCATCACCGAGACCGGCGGCAACTTTCTTCAGTACGACGCGTTCCAGGGCTCCACGGGCGTCGACACCGTCGTCTACCGGGTGCGCGATCGTCTCGGCGCCGAGGGCACAGCCACGATCCGCATCGGCATCGCACCTCCCGAGGCGACCAACCAGGCCCCGTACGCCGTGAAGGATGCCGTGGTCGTGCGTCCCGGCCGCTCGGTGGCGGTCCCGGTGCTCGCGAACGACTCCGATCCCGAGGGCGATGAGATCCGCCTGGTGAAGGACGGCATCGAAGTCCCCAAGGACTCCGGCATGACCGCGAAGGCATCCGGCGACCGCGTGGTCGTGAAGGTGCCGGACAAGGAGATGGAGGCGTCGCTGGAATACACGATCCGCGACGCGAAGGGCGCCGAGGCGACCGCCCCCATCCTCGTGACGGTCGACAAGGATGTTCCGCTGATCCCGCCCATCGCCCGTGACGACCGGCTCCGGGTGGAGGACCTGAAGGATTCCCTCACCGCCGACATCGACATCCTCGCCAACGACGAGGACCCCGACGGCACGGTCGACGGGCTCAAGGTCACGGTCGACGCCGGCGCCAAGCTCGTCGACGCCCGCAAGGCCCGGGTCACGGTCACCGACCAGCGTCAGCTGATCAGGTA
>JASLFY010000151.1 GCA_030150425.1 Yimella sp.
GTCGAAGGCGCACCACACCAAGGGCATCAACAAGGTGCGCCCGGCGCAGGCCGCGCAGACCTGGTCACCGCAGCCGGCCGCTGTCCCGACGGTGAACCTGGCCAAGACCGAGCGCCCGCAGACGCTGACCGAGTTGGCGCAGCACTCACGGTTGCCCGCCGACAGCGCGAAGCGGGCGAAGGCGCTGAACCTGCAGTGCTTCTCGACGTTGGCGTACCTCAACGAGCGCGGGCCCAGCGCCGGCAAGCTGCGCTTCGAACTGGAGCAGATCCACACCGACTTCGCCTGCGAGGCGATCCGCGCCTACCTCGCCCTGCCGCCGGCCACCGCCACGTCGTCGATCCTGCGCGAGGGCAAGACCGGGCAGGACCTGCTCAACGAGCAGCTCGACCTGCTGTCCGACGGGGTCCACGCCATCCAGCAGCGCGCCGAGCAACTGGGCGCCGAGCAGATCCTCACCAGCCACCTGTTCGTGCAGGAGAAGTTCGGGCAGCGGACCCGGGATCTGCAGCTGTAGCCGTTCCTCCGTGATGCAGAGCGCGGTTGGGTGAGCCCCTTCCGGGTGGACGTTTCGGTGATGCAGACCGCGGTTGGGCGAGTCCCCGTGATGCGCAACGCGCCTTGTGGGGCGCGCTCTGCATCACCGGAAGCCGCCAAAGCGCGGTTTGCATCACCGGACGGCGGTCACCAGGGCCGCGCGACCACCCGGAGCCTCACCCCGGTACCCGGCCTCGCCTGCCAGAGCAGGTCCAGGTCCTCGTCGACCACGACGGCGATGACCGGGTAACCACCGGTCGTCGGGTGGTCCGGGCCGAAGACGATCGGATGGCCGTCGGCCGGGACCTGTACGGCGCCGCGTACGGCACCCTCGCTGGCCAGTTCGCCGTCGATCGCGCGTTCCAGCGCGGGGCCCGACAGCCGTACGCCGACCCTGTCCGCCTGTGCGGTCGTCTCCCAGCGCACGGCGGTGAGCAGGCGGAGCGCGTCCGCGGTGAACCAGTCGTTCCGTGGCCCGAGCACGATCCGCAGCGACAGGTCGTCGGTCGGCGGGTGGACCGTGGCCACGGGGGTGTGACCGAGCACGACCTCGCCGTTCGGCGCAGGACCGACCGCGAAGCGATCGCCGACGGCCAGTGGCGCGGGTCCGAGGTCGGCGGTCGGGGTGGCGCTCGCGCTGTCGTACAAGCGCCGGGTCACCAGAGCGCCGCGTACGGCGAGGTAGCTGCGCAGTCCGATCACCGGGGCGCCCAGTCGCAGTCGATCGCCTGCGCGCAACCCGACCGCCTCGCCGAACGGAACGGGAACGTCGTTGCGCCACAGCGGGATCGGTGCACCGCACACGGCGACCACGGAAGCCTCGTCCGTCTCCAGCTCGAGCCCACCGAACAGCACCTCCAGCGCGGCGGCGTCGATGGGGTTGCCGACCGTGCGGTTCGCGACCCGCAACGCCGTACGGTCCGCCGCGCCCCCACCGGGCACGCCGAGGGCGGCGTGGCCGGGGCGGCCGAGGTCCTGCACGGTCGCCTGTGCGCCGACGGCGACCACGGTGAACGTCATCCGGAGACCGCCCGGAACCGGACCCGTCGCCCCGGGACGAGGAGGGCGGGTTCGTCGCGGTCGACGTCCCACATCGCCAGGTCGGTGCGGCCGAGCAACTGCCAGCCGCCCGCGGACGCCTTCGGGTAGACCCCGGAGAACTGGTCGGCCAGACCCACCGAGCCGGCCGGTACGCGGGTGCGCGGGGTGCTGCGACGCGGCACCGTCAGGTTGCCCGCATCGCCGAGGAGGTATCCGAATCCCGGTGCGAATCCTGCGAATTCGACCGTCCACGTCTGTCCGGTGTGTCGGGCGACGACCTCGTCGGCGGTGATCCCGAGCAGCTCGGCGACCTCGGCCAGGTCCTCGCCGTCGTAGACCACGGGCACGGTCAGCTCGTCGGCCGTCGCGCCGTCATCCGCCTCCAGCAGCGTCAACCGGCGCAGATCGTCGGCAACGCGTGGCAGGTCGGCCGGCTTGGCGCGGACCAGCACGGTCGTCGCGCCCGGGACGTGTTCGGACACCCCGGCGATCGGCGTACGCCGCAGGGTCGCGTCGAGACGGCGCCGGGTGTCGGCGTCCGGCAGCTCGACCAGGATCCCCCGGTCGCCGCAGGGCAGCAGCTTCATCACGTGAACGCCCGGACGGTCACGCCCGCCTCGGTCAGCGCCGCGCGCACCTGCCGGGCCATCTCCACGGCGCCCGGGGTGTCGCCGTGCAGGCAGATCGAATCCGCCTGAACCGCAAGGGTGCTGCCGTCCTGGGCGACGAGCTCGCCGGTCGTGACGAGTCGTACGACCCGAGCGGCGATCTGCGCGGGGTCGTGCAGCACCGCGCCGGGGTCGCGGCGGCTGACCAGCGTGGCCTGCGGGGTGTACGCGCGGTCCGCGAACGCCTCCCGGACCACCGGCAGACCCGCCGCTTCGGCCTGCGCCAGGAAGCTCGATCCGGGGAGGCCGAGCACCGGCAGCGGCTCACCCGGCCACCGCCGTACGGCCTCCACCACGGCAGCTGCCTGCGCCTCGTGGTGGACGATCGTGTTGTAGAGCGCGCCGTGCGGCTTGAGGTAGCCGACCCGGCCGCCGGCAGCGCGGGCCAGGCCGTCGAGCGCGCCGAGTTGGTAGAGGACGTCGGCGGTGAGGTCCTCCGGCGTGACGTCGATGAACCGCCGACCGAACCCGGCCAGGTCCCGGTAGCCGACCTGGGCGCCGATCGCGACCCCGCGGCCTACGGCCTGCTCGCAGGTGGCCAGCAGGGTCGCCGGGTCGCCCGCGTGGAAACCGCAGGCGACGTTGGCGGACGACACCAGCTCCAACATCCCGGCGTCGTCGCCGAGCCGCCACTGGCCGAACGACTCACCGAGGTCGGCGTTGAGGTCGATGGTCAGGTCGTTGCTGGTGGGGTCGGCCATGACGACAACGTCGTTGACCGGACGGGCCGTGTCAACGTCCGATCGGGTCCGCGTGGAACCCGTGTGGCCCCCGTCACGTCGCAGGCCTGGCCTCCGGGGGGAAACGGAGGTCCCACACAGGGGAAGGAAGATCATGAAGAAGCAGGCCAGCATTGCGGCGTCGATCGTCACCGTCGGAGCTCTCGGCTTCGGCGGTCTGATGACGGCCGGCGGCGCGGAGGCACACACCGCCAGCAGCGCGATCTCCAACGGCTGCGGCAGCGGCTACTCGGTCGTCAAGGACGGCCACCGCACGATCAGCAAGAACGGCGTGAAGTGGGGCGACGTCTACCTCACCTACAACGCCCGCAACGGTTACAACTGCGTCGTCACCGTCAAGACGAAGTACCACGGCAGCTACACCCCGACCCTCGCCCGCATCGACGTCAGCGGCGACGGCAAGGGCTACTTCGAGAGCTGGCACAAGTTCGCCCACTACTCGGTGGTGAAGGCTTACGGCAAGGGGAAGTGCGTGGCCTACTGGGGCGACATCCGCCCGACCTGGTCGCCCAACCCGCACGCCAGCAACGGCCGCTGGGCCTGGGGCAACTGCGGCTGATCCCAGCCGAGTTCCTCCGCAACGTACGACGAGAGCCCCGGGAGTTCCCGGGGCTCTCGTGCGTCAACAGGGGCGAGGTGGGCCTCAGCGCTCCTCGGTACCGGCGATGAACGCCTCGAGCTTCGCCCGACCCTCGGTGTCCTCGCGCTGCTCCGGCGGGGACTTCATCAGGTACGACGAGGCGCTCAGCAGGGCGCCGCCGATGCCACGGTCCTTGGCGATCTTCGCCGCGCGGATGGCGTCGATGATGATGCCGGCGGAGTTCGGGGAGTCCCAGACCTCGAGCTTGTACTCCAGGTTCAGCGGAACGTCACCGAAGGCGCGACCCTCGAGGCGGACGTACGCCCACTTGCGGTCGTCGAGCCAGGCGACGTAGTCCGACGGGCCGATGTGGACGTTCTTGTCGTCCTTCAGGCCGGCCAGCGGGCCGGTCAGGTTCGAGGTGACGGCCTGGGTCTTGGAGACCTTCTTGGACTCCAGGCGCTCGCGCTCGAGCATGTTCTTGAAGTCCATGTTGCCGCCGACGTTCAGCTGGTAGGTGCGGTCCAGCACCACGCCGCGGTCCTCGAACAGCTTCGCCATCACGCGGTGGGTGATGGTCGCGCCGACCTGGGACTTGATGTCGTCACCGATGATCGGGACGCCCGCGTCCTCGAACTTCTTGGCCCACTCCGGGTCGGAGGCGATGAAGACCGGCAGGGCGTTGACGAAGGCGACGCCCGCGTCGATGGCGCACTGCGCGTAGAACTTGTCGGCCTGCTCCGAACCGACCGGCAGGTAGGAGACGAGGACGTCGACCTTCGCGTCCTTCAGCGCCTGCACGACGTCGACCGGCTCGGCCGGCGACTCGTCGATGGTCAGCGCGTAGTACTTGCCGATGCCGTCGAGGGTGTGACCACGCTGGACCTCGACACCCTTGGTCGGGACGTCGGCGATCTTGATGGTGTTGTTCTCGGAGGCGTTGATCGCCTCGGAGAGGTCCTTGCCGACCTTCTTGTCGTCGACGTCGAACGCGGCGACGAACTCGACGTCGTTCACGTGGTAGTCGCCGAACTTGACGTGCATCAGGCCCGGGACGTTCGACGAGGCGTCAGCGTCCTTGTAGTACTCGACACCCTGCACGAGCGAGCTCGCGCAGTTGCCGACGCCGACGATGGCGACGCGGATGGAACCCATTGTTGTTTCTCCTTGTTTCCGAGGTGATTCCTCAGGCCTGTTCGGCCGCGGGGTTGGTTGCGGGCGTCGGGGGGTCGCCCGCTCGTTCAGTGGCGATCAGTTCGGTCAACCAGCGCACCTCGCGCTCGGTCGACTCCAAACCGTGTCGCTGCAGTTCGGCGGTGTAGTGGTCCGTACGTTCCCGGCGCGCCCGGGCCTGCGCCCGCGCGGCGTCGAGCCGCTCCTCGAGCCGGCTGCGCCGGCCTTCCAGGATCCGCAGCCGTACGTCGCTGCTGGCCCGGCCGAAGAACGCGAAGTGGACGCCGAACTCGTCGTCCTCCCAGGTGGTCGGACCGGCCTGGTCGATCAGCGACTGGAACTGCTCCTTGCCCTCTGCCGTGAGCTCGTAGCTGATCCGGGGTCGCTTCCCGGTCGGGGTCGGTTCGGCGTGCTGGGTGATCCAGCCGCGTTCGGTGAGGCTGCGCAGGCACGGGTAGAGCGAGCCGAACGAGACCGCCCGGAAGGCGCCGAGCACCCCGGACAGTCGCTTGCGCAGCTCGTAACCGTGCAGCGGCTGGTCGTGCAGCAGACCGAGCACCGCCAACTCGAGGATGGCTCCGCGGCGGGACATGCGGCGGCTCCTTCCGGCGAGCTGGTGAGGGGACAAAGTACGGTTGATGTCACTCAGGGGTGACAAAGATGAACTTTGTCTGCATCACTGTAGCCCAAGCGATGTATCGCGTCGATACATCGGGGTCGACTCGCGCGTGTCGCAGGTCACGCGCAGGTGTGGCGTGACGCAGGCGTGACGTCGTGGGCGGGTGCGTTGACAGGGGTGGGCGTTACCCTCAGCAGGTGACCGACAGTGACCTGCCCGAGGAGACGGCAAGCCCCCGACCTGCGCGTTCGCGCTCGGGAAAGAGTGGGAAGGCCGGAAAGGGCCGCCGCAAGAAGCGCCCGATGTGGCTTCGCGTGCTGCTGGGCACCTTCCTCGGCTTCTTCACGATCTTCGTGCTCGGCGTGATCGCGCTGGTGATCATCTACATGCGCACCCAGATCCCGCAGCCCAACGCCAACGCCAACCGGCAGCTGTCGATCATCTACTACAACGACGGCAAGACCGAGATGGACCGGTTCAACGCCGACCAGGGCAACCGTGAGGACGTCAAGCTCGCGCAGGTGCCGACCAAGGTCCAGTACGAATTCCTGGCAGCCGAGGACCGCAACTTCTACACCAACAACGGTGTCAGCCCGACCGGCATCCTGCGTGCGCTGTGGACCAACCTCAAGGGTGGCGACAGCGCCCAGGGTGGTTCGACCATCACCCAGCAGTACGTCAAGAACTACTTCCTGTCGCAGGACAAGACGTACACCCGCAAGCTGAAGGAGGCGATGATCGCGATCAAGATCGATCACAAGTACTCCAAGCAGCAGATCCTCGAGGACTACCTCAACAACACCTACTTCGGACGCAACGCCTACGGCATCCAGGCGGCCGCGAAGGTCTACTTCAACAAGGACGTCTCGAAGCTGACCCCCAGCGAGGGCGCCTTCCTCGCCTCGGTCATCAACGCGCCGGGGCTCTACGACCCCGCCAACGGCACCAAGGCCGAGACCCGCGTACGCCAGCGCATGACGTACGTCCTGGACGGCATGGTCACCGAGGGGTGGATGACTCCGGCCGAGCGGGCGAAGCAGTACTTCCCGACGGTGCAGCCGCGCAAGAAGAACCAGTACGCCTCCGGCCCGACCGGTTACATCACCGCGACCGTGCGCGCCGAGCTGAAGAGCAAGCTCAAGCTCAGCGACGAGGACATCGACCGCGGCGGTCTGCGGATCACCACCACGATCGACAAGAACGACCAGCAGGCCGCGGTGACCGCCGTCGAGAACGGCATGCCGTCCAGCGCGAAGGACCTGCACGCGGGCCTCGTCGCGCAGAAGCCCGACGGGTCGATCGTCGCGATGTACGGCGGCGCCGACTACCGCGCGAGCCAGTACTCCTCGGCCAACCAGGCTGCGCTGCAGGGCGGTTCGAGCTTCAAGGTGTTCGGCACCACCGCCGCCCTGGAGAACGGCTACAACCTGAACAGCCGCTTCGACGGATCCAGCCCGATGACCGTGCCCGGCTACAGCAAGCCGATCAAGAACGACGCCGGCGAGCAGTTCGGCAGCATCACGATCGCGCAGGCGTTGAAGTACTCCGTCAACACCGCGTTCGTCCGCCTGAACCTCGCGATGGGCCCGAACAAGACCAAGGACGCCGCCGTCCAGGTCGGCATCCCGTCGACCAGCCCCGGCCTGAACAACAACGGCACCAACGTGCTCGGTGAGGCGTCGGTGCGGGTCAGCGACATGGCGAACGCCTACAGCACCATCGCCAGCGGCGGGAAGAAGGCCGACCCGCACGTCATCGCGAAGGTGACCAGCGTGACGGGCGACTACAGCTACAAGGCCAAGGACTCCACCACCCAGGCCGTCGACCAGAAGGTCGCCAACGACGTCGCGGTCGCGATGGAGGGTCCGGTGACCCAGGGCGGCACCGCCTACCGCGCGCTGCAGGACTTCACCCGTCCGGCCGGCGGCAAGACCGGCACCACGAACGGCTACCGCAGCGCCTGGTTCACCGGGTTCACCCCGAACCAGCTGACCGCGAGTGTCGGCATGTACTCCGGTGACGGATCGGCGAACACCTCGCTGGCCGCGGAGGGGCAGAGCTTCTACGGCGGCACCGTCCCGGCGCTGATCTGGAAGAACTTCATGCAGTCCGCACTGCAGGGTCAGCCGGTGGCGCAGATGCCGAAGGCGAGCCAGACGCAGGTCACCCAGACGGTCGCCCCGCCGGTCACCACCACGCAGGCGCCGACGTCGACCACCACCAGCTCGACCTCGACCTCGTCGACCACCTCCACCTCGTCGTCGACCAGCACCTCCACCTCGTCGACCCCGACGACGACCTCGCAACCGCCGACGTCGACCTCGCAGGCGCCGACGACGACGAGCGCGCCCCCGACGCAGACGACCAACCCGACGGCGGGACAGACGACGCTCCCGCCGATCGGCAAGGGTGGCGGACCGGGCGCGTCGAATAGTCAACGGGGCAGTTCGACGGCGACCGTCGGCGCGGGCTGACCCGGCCCGTATTCTGCGAACCGTGTCGAAGACCTTCCCGTCCCGTGATGAGCTTCGCCCGACCCGTGATGAGCTTCGCCTGACCGTCCCGAGCCGCGGCGAGGACGTCGTCGGCTGGTCGACCGAGGTCATCGGCGGCCCGGTGGGCCGCTACGCCGCCGTCGGGCGGCAGGGGATGTCGTACGCCGTCGTGGTGCTCAGCTCGCTGGCGAGCGTCTTCGTCGCGTTGGGTGTGGTGCAGAAGGAGTACTGCGTCCGCAACGGGTGGGGCGCACCCGATTCGCTGTGGCGCGCCTGTTACTCCGACCTGCCGGTCGCGGCCGGTCAGACCGGTGGCCCGTGGTCGGCCGGCGGACCGGGCCAGTCGCAACCGGTGCTGACCGCCGTCCTGCACTGGGGGCTGCGGGTGATCCTGCCGACCGAGACCGGCGTCGCCGCCCAACGCACCTACTTCACCGCGGGCGCGATCGTCATCGCGTTGCTGGTCGCGGCCACCGTGATCGCGACCGCCTCGATGCTGCGCGGCACCCCGTGGCTGGCCGCCCACGCGGCCCTCAGCCCGGTGCTGGTCACCGCCTCGCTCGTCTCCTTCGACATGTTCGGTGTGGCGCTCGCGACGATCGGTTTCGCGCTGTGGGTGCGGGGCCGCCCGCTGCCGGCCGGTCTGCTGCTCGGCCTCGCGGTGATGGCCCGCACGTATCCGTTGGTGTTGATCCTGGCGATCGCGCTGGTCGCGGTGCGCGACCGTCGTACGGCGGACCTGGGCCGGATGCTGCTCGGCGTCGTCGTGGCGTGCGCGGTCTGCCTCGGTGGGGCGTACGCCGCCGGTGGCGACCCGCTGCTGGTCTACCGCAACTGGAACGCGCAGGCGCCCGGCTTCGGCTCGCCGTGGCAGGTGATGGGGCTGCTGAAGATGCCCGTCTCGGCCCACACCGCCAGTGCGCTGGCGGTGATCGGCTGGGTGATCGCCTTGCTGGTCGGCGTCTACCTCACCCGCCGGCCGCGCCACCTCACGCCGCTGGCGCCGCTCGCGATGACGATGTTGGTCATCGTGATGTGCACCGGCAAGAGCTTCCCGGTGCAGCAGGCGGTCTGGTTGCTGCCGCTGCTGGCCCTGGTCGCGATGCGCTGGCGCGAACACCTCATCTGGGCCACCGTCGAGGTCGTCTACTTCGTGATGACGTGGATGTACGTCGCCGGTTCGTCCGACCCGAACAAGGGCCTGGCGCCGGAGGGCTATCTGATCTTCGCGCTGGTCCGACTCGTCGCCTGGGCGGCGATCGCCTGGATCGCGTGGGAGTCGGCCGAACAGCTGGAGGACTTCCGCGACCCGCAGGGCGCCGCCGCGGCCGAAGCGGAACTGGCCGGGCAGCTGGCCGAGAAGTTCTCCACAGACGATTCGGCGATTGTCCGCGGCCGGGCCTAGACTTGGCCGGGTTGTGCGGTCACCGGACCGTTCGACAACCGCAGTAAACCTCCTGTCACGCCAGATCGGCGTGACCGCTCAAGACCGAAGGAGGCTGGTTTACACATGCGTCAGTACGAACTGATGATCATCCTCGACAGCGAGATTGACGAGCGCACCGTGGGCACCCAGCTCGACAAGATGCTCGCCGTTGTCACCAAGGACGGCGGCAAGCTCGACAACGTCGACATCTGGGGACGTCGTCGTCTTGCGTACGACATCAAGAAGCAGTCCGAGGGCATCTACGCCGTGGTCTCCATGACCGCCGAGTCGGCGACCGCCAAGGAGCTGGACCGTCAGCTGGGGCTCAACGAGTCCGTGCTGCGTACCAAGCTGCTGCGCAAGGACGCCTGAGAAACACCCTCACCCGAATCGAGTTAGGACACACCATGGCCGCTGGCGACACCGTCATCACCGTTGTCGGAAACCTGACCCGCGATCCCGAGTTGCGGTTCACCCCGTCCGGGGCCGCTGTCGCCAACTTCACCGTGGCGTCGACCCCGCGCACGTTCGACCGTCAGGCGAACGAGTTCAAGGACGGCGAAACGCTGTTCATGGACTGCTCGGTCTGGCGCGAAGCGGCCGAGAACGTTGCTGAGTCGCTGACCCGGGGCTCCCGGGTCATCGTCACCGGTCGCCTGGTCTCGCGGTCCTGGGACACCAAGGAGGGCGAGAAGCGCTCCAAGATGGAGTTGCAGGTCGACGAGGTCGGCCCGTCGTTGCGTTACGCCACCGCGAAGGTCAACAAGACCCAGCGCGGCGGAGGCGGCAACTTCGGCGGCGGCCAGCAGGGCGGCGGCAACTTCGGTGGTGGCGGCAACTTCGGTGGCCAGCAGGGCGGCGGCTTCGGCGGCTCCCCGCAGGGCGGCAACGCCGGCCAGCAGGAGGACCCGTGGGCGACCGGAGGCAACTCCGGTCAGCAGTCCGGCGGTCAGCAGGGCGGCGGCTGGAACTCCGGCCCGTCCTACGACGAGCCCCCGTTCTGATCCGACCCGATTCGCATCGCGGAGCCGAGTGACCTCGGCCCGCAACCCATCAGTAGAACCATCCCGAGCTAGCTCGGGCTTTCCCGAAGGAAGAGGAGAGCACCACGATGGCCAAGCCCGTTGTGCGCAAGCCCAAGAAGAAGGCCAACCCGCTGAAGGCGGCGAAGGTCGAGAACATCGACTACAAGGACGTTGCGCTGCTGCGCAAGTTCATCAGCGACCGTGGCAAGATCCGCGCCCGCCGCGTCACCGGTGTCTCCGTGCAGGAGCAGCGTCTGATCGCGAACGCCGTGAAGAACGCCCGCGAGATGGCGTTGCTGCCGTACTCGTCGTCCGCACGCTGATCCACGGTCGAGGAGAAGAACAACGATGAAGATCATTCTCACCCACGAGGTGCACGGTCTCGGTTCCGCCGGTGACGTCGCCGACGTGAAGGACGGCTACGCCCGCAACTACCTGTTCCCGCGTGGCCTGGCCACCGCGTGGACCAAGGGTGGCCAGAAGCAGGTCGACTCGATCACCAAGGCGCGGGAGACCCGCGCGGTGAAGTCCCTGGACGACGCCAAGTCGCTCAAGGGCCAGCTCGAGGCGACCAAGGTCAACCTGCAGGCGCGCGCCGGCCAGTCCGGTCGCCTGTTCGGTGCGGTCACCACCGCCGAGATCGCCGACGCGGTCAAGGCTGCCGGTGTCGGCACGATCGACCGCCGCACCGTCCAGGTCGCGCAGCCGATCCGCGCCCTCGGCGACCACGAGGTCCAGGTTCGCCTGCACCCCGAGGTCTCCGCGACGCTCAAGCTGAACGTCGTCGCCGCGAAGTGATCTCGTAGCAAGCGAGAACAGTGCCCCGTGGCTCCGGCCACGGGGCACTGTTCTTTTCCCGGGCTCAGACGCCGGTCCGCAGCCAGCCGTCGCTGCGGCTGCGCCAGTGCAGTCCGATCAGCCGGGCGGCCATGAACCACCCGAGGGCGGCCCACAGCAGCCCGAGGGCGATCGGGGCGCTCTCGATACGTTGCGCGTGCAGCAGGACCAGCAGGGGCGCGTACGCGGCGAGGGCGGCCAGCTGCAGCCAGGCAAGCACCACGTTGTCCCCGGCGCCCATCAGGACGCCGTCGAGCACGAACACCGCCCCGCAGATCGGCTGGGTGACCGCCAGCACCAGCAGAGCGACGGTGAGACTGCGGCGTACGTCGTGGTCGCTGGTGAACAGGATCGGTGCCAACCACGCCAGGGTGGCGGTGATCACGCCGAGCACGGCACCGGCGGCCCAGCCCCAGCGCAGCATCGCGCCGGTCGCCGCACGCGTCTCCGCGGCCCGTCCGGCGCCGAGGTCGGTGCCGATCAGGGCCTGCGCCGCGATGGCGAGCGCGTCGAGCGCGAACGCGAGCAGGTTGAACACGTTCATCGCGACCTGGTGGGCGGCCAGCGGCACGTCGCCGAAGCCGGCTGCGACCCACGTGGTCAGCAGGAAGCCGGCCCGCAGGGCGAGGGTGCGGACGAGCAACGGTGCGCCGTGTTGCGCGGCACCGAGCACCGCGAGCGGGTGGAAGCGCAGTCGGGCCCGCTCGCGCCGGGCACGGCTTACGACGACCGCGGCGAAGGTGAGTGCTGTGGCGGTCTGCGCGATGACCGTGCCGACGGCGGACCCGCGCAGCCCCAGACCCGCGGGATAGACCAGGAGGTAGTTGAGCAGCGCGTTGGCGCTGAACCCGGCGGTGGCGACGACCAGCGGCGTACGGGTGTCCTGGAAGCCGCGCAGCACGCCGGTGGCGGCCGACACCAGTAATAAGGAAGGAACGCCGGCCGCGCCGATGCGTACGTAGTCGGCGGCGGGCTCAACCAATGTCCCGGTGGCGCCGAGGAGGCGGACCAGGGGGCGGGCGCCGAGGGCGACGCCGGCGGCGACCGGGACCCCGATGACGAGCGCCAGCCAGAGGCCGTCGACGCCGGCCGACAGCGCCTCGGTGGTTCGACCGGCGCCGATCCGGCGGGCGACTAATGACGTGGTGGCGTAGGCCAGGAAGATGAAGACGCCGGCCGCGGTGAGCAGCACCGAGGAGGCGATGCCGACCGAGGCGAGCTGGGTGGTGCCGAGGTGGCCGACGATCGCGCTGTCGGTGAGCAGGAAGAGCGGTTCGGCGACCAGGGTGAGGAAGGCGGGGAACGCGAGGGCGAGGATGCGACGGGAGTCGACGCTCGCCCGGGGTGCCATGGCGACCACCCTAACGGGGGCCGACGCTCGGCGTAGTCCACTGAATGAGACGAGCCCATCTCGCGATTCGGTCGGTCTGCGGCTGCAAATCCCGGCGTACGGGCGCCGTTGGTGCGAACCACCGAGATGCCAGTAACCGCAAGGGAATAACGGAACGGTCACGACCGCCCGGTAGCTGGTTGAACCGGCCACCAACGGACGGTGTCAGAACTGGCCTGTAACGGCCCGCGTGACCAATTCCACGGAACCGTTTCGCGGGTCCGGGAACCTTCGGGCACTCTTCTTCACGGCGTTGCAGCCTCCGGGGAAGCCCACGCGCCGACACAAACCTCATAGTCCGAACATCACCAAGTGCCGAAGGGTCTTCCCTCCATGGGTTCCTACAAGCC